>JBCCTP010000033.1:0-18189 GCA_039198505.1 Actinomycetota bacterium
AGCGATCGCCCCCGCCTCCACCCACGTCGCACCACGCGCCCGCGCATCCAACCCCACCAACACCCTCGACCGACCAACCGAACCAGCCACCACAACACCCCCACACACCAGGAACCGTCGCGACCACCACTAGACCCAGCCCGGGCCGGATCCGGACACCTCACGTCAGGTCGAAGCGGGGACCGTGGCGGGCCCGAGGTCGGTCGAGGCCGACGCTCCCCGCCGTGCCATCGCGACGCAGGCGGCAGCGGCGAACACCATCACCGTCGCGCCGACCGCGAGTGGCGTGACCGTGTCGACGACCTCGTTCGCCACGAACGAACCGGCGACTGCACCGAGCGCGATCCGGATCGCACCGGTCCACGCCGATGCGGTGCCGGCGATGTGCCCCATCGGCGTCATCGCGGCGGCGTTGAGGTTCGGCAGCAGGAACATGAACGAGGCGAGGACGAGACCGAGGACCGTCATGAACGCCCACCGGTTCGGGACGCCGCCCGATCCGACGCTCAGCGCGACGAGGACCAGGCATATCGGGAGGAGAACGGCGAACACGGTCGTGACCGCACGGTCGATGCCGATGCGCTCGACCACCCGACCGTTCGCATAGGCGCCGAGGCCGAACATCACAGCGACGACGCCGAAGACGAGCGGGAACCGGTCGCCCCAGTCCAACACGTCGCCGATGATCACCTCGCTGCTCGCGAGATAGGCGGTGAACACGCCCTGGAAGAAGATCGAGGCCGCCGTGTACCAGGCGGTGATCCGGGTCGTGACGACCTCGCCGAGCCCCGACCAGACCGAGGCGGGGCTGAGCGGGCGGACGTCGTCGGGAGCGAGCGTCTCGTCGAGCCGGAGCGACCAGATCGCCACGAGCGCCGCCCCGACCACGCACGCCCAGAACACCCCGCGCCACGGCACGACCGCGATGACCCCGGCCCCGAGCACCGGAGCGAACACCGGCACGAGGATGAAGACCGCCATCACCTGCGACATGGCCGAGGCCATCGCCTGCCCCTCGAATCGGTCCCGCACCACCGCGATCGCCACCACCCGCGAACCCGCCGCACCGACCCCCCACACGAATCGACTCACCAGGAGCCAGCCGAACGTCGGCGCGAGCGCACTGCCCAGCGCACCCAGCACGTAGATCGACATCCCGAGGTACAGCGTCGGCTTGCGTCCGAAGCGGTCGGCGAGCGGTCCGTACACCACCTGCGCGATCGCGAGTCCGAAGAAGAAGAACGTGACGACCTGACCGACGTCGGCGGACCCCTCGCGGAGGTCGAAGGCCGTCCGGATGTCGTCGAAGGCCGGGAGCATCATGTCGATGCCGAGGGCCGTGAGCGCCATGATCGCCGACACGAGCGCCAGCAGGTGGTTCCGCCCGAGCGTCGTCCCGTGAGAACGTGCGACGCCGCTCGCAGAGTCGATCGGGGCGACGTCGGGCATCCGTTCACCGTACGGACATCTCCGGTTCACCTCTCAGTCGGATACGGGTTCCGAGCCGGGTGACCGGACCGAGCGGGCCCCACCGACAGACTGGCGAGTGATGGGATCGACGACCCGACGTCGGTTGCTCGGGACGATCCGCGCGCGCATCGTCGGGGGCTACGTCCTCCTCGGTCTGGCCGCGTTCGTCCTCACCGCGCTGATCGGGCGGACCGCCTTGCTGAGCCGATTCGACGCCGACGTCGACGAGATCCTGGCCGGCGAGATCGAGCAGCTGACGTCGTTCGCCGACGGGGGCGACCTCGAGACCGGAGAGCCGTACACCGACCTCGGCAAGCTGTTCGACGACTTCGTCGGGCAGGTCCTGCCACCGGACGACGGCGCGTTCTTCACGCTCGTCGACGGTGACCCGTTCAATCTCTCGTTCGACGCTCCGGCGGATCTGTTCGGTGACGACGATCTCGTCGATCGATGGCGTGCCGTCGAGACGTCGACCTTCGATTCGGCGTCCTCCGGTGCGGGAACCGTTCGCCTGCTCGTCGTCCCCGTCACCGTCGGCGACGACGAGGGCACGTTCGTCGCCGCCGAGTTCACCGACGCCGGCCGCAGTCGCGTGCTCGAGGTCTTCACGACCCTCCTCGTGGTGGCTGCGGGCGTCCTCATCGCCGCCGGGTTCGTGGGCGCTCTCATCGCAGGGCGGATCACGGCACCCGTCCGCGACTTCCGCCGCGTTGCCACCCGAGTGTCCGACGACGACCTGACAGCGCGGGTGTCCACCGACGAGGGGCCCGACGAGATCCGCGACCTGGCGCGGGCGTTCAACTCGATGCTCGACCGTCTCGAAACCGCCTTCGCGTCGCAGCGACGCCTCCTCGACGACGTCGCCCACGAGCTCCGGACACCGATCACGATCGTGCGCGGTCACCTCGAGGTGTACGACACCGATGCCGACCGAGGCGACGCTGGGGACGGATCGAGTGGGCCAGACGTCGCCGACGCACCGGATGTCGGGCTCCTCATCGACGAGCTCGATCGCATGAACCGGTACGTCGACGACCTCCTCGTGCTCGCGCAGGCCGAGCGCCCCGACTTCCTCCAGCTCGAGTCGATCGATCTCGCCGACCTCTCGGAGTCGATCGTCGCCCGCTCGATCGGTCTCGCCGATCGCGCCTGGCGACTCGACGTCGTCGAGCGGCGCGGCCGCACCGTCCGGGTCGACCCGCAGCGGGTGCTGCAGGCCGTCCTCAACCTCGTCCAGAACGCCATCCGGCACACCAGCGCCGGTGACGAGGTGGCCATCACCGTCGAGTGCAACGATGACGAGGTGCGTCTCGCCGTCCGTGACACGGGAACGGGCATCGACCCCGACGTGGCCGACCGACTCTTCGAACGCCACGTGCGATCGGTCGCGAGCCGTGCCGAAGGAGGCAGCGGTCTGGGCCTGTCCATCGTCGACGCCATCGCCGTCGCGCACGGCGGGAGCGTTCGTGCTGCGCCGGGTCCCGACCTCGGCTCCGAGTTCGAGATCCGTCTTCCCGTCGGGGTGGTCTCGTGACCCGGATCCTGATCGCCGAGGACGAGGAGCGGATCGTGTCGTTCGTCGAGAAGGGACTCCGCGACGCGGGGTACACGACCGTCGCGGTCGGCGACGGTCGGGACGCGATCGCGCTCGCCCGCGACGACTCGTTCGACCTCATGGTCCTCGACCTCGGCCTCCCCGGGGCCGATGGCCACGAGGTGATCCGTCAGGTGCGCGGACGCGGCGAGCGGCTCCCGATCGTCGTGCTCACGGCGCGGACGGGAGTCGACGACACCGTGGCGACGCTCGAGGGTGGTGCCGACGATCACGTCCCCAAGCCCTTCCGCTTCGAGGAACTCCTCGCCCGCATCCGGTTGCGTCTTCGTGACACCACGCCCGAGTCCGACCCGGCGATCGGCGCCGGGGTCCTCGAAGCCGCGGGGCTCCGTCTCGACCTTCGAGAGCGACGGGTCACCGCCGGATCGCAGTCGGTCGAGCTGACGTCTCGCGAGTTCTCGCTGCTCGAGACCCTGATGCGTCATCCGGGCCAGGTGATGACCCGCGCCCAGCTCCTGTCGGGTGCCTGGGGCTACGACTTCGATCCGAACTCGAACGTCGTCGATGTCTACGTGAGGTACCTCCGCAACAAGCTCCCGCCCGACGTGATCGAGACCGTACGCGGCGCGGGGTACCGCCTTCGGCCGTGAGCGGGCCTGGGAACGCCGCACTGCGCCTGGTCGACCCGGCGCTGCCCGCAGCGCGTCATCTCGTCGGACCCGATGCCGCCGACGTGCTCCGGCCTCCTGTCGAGGCCACGGGCGGTTCGATCGTCTCGGCTCGGCCGGTCGCCGTCCAGTACCGGCCGGGCTCGGACGTCCTCGTCCGGTACGAGGTCGTCGTGCTCGACGCGGCCGGTCGGCGTTCGGTCGACACGATCGTCGCCGCCTCGACGATCCACGGTCACTACCCGGGCGCCGTCGAGGTCGTGGCGCCCCTCGGCGACGACGAGCTGCGCGCCGCGGTGTGGAAGTGGCCGTTCGATCCACACGTGGCGGGGCTCGCCGACGCCGTCACGCCGGCCGCGGCCGCCCGTCTGCTCGGGGTCGAGGAGCCGACGCAGGTGCGCTTGACGGTGCTCGCATATCGACCGACCGATCGCGTCGTCGTGCGCGCCGATCATCCGCCCGTCGCAGATTCGACCGGTGCCCTGGTCGAGCGTTCCTACCTGAAAGGTGTGCGCCCCGAGGCCGCCGACGCGCTGGTGGCCCGGCACCGGGCGCTGCGTGACTCCGGCGTTCCCGCCGCCGCAGTTCGCTCGGGTGGATCGGACGGCGCAATCCTCGTCCTCGACGAACTTGTCGGGCCGACGTTGCGCGACCTGGTCAAGGACCATCGCAGCGACGACTTCCCCGACGTCGCCGAGTTCGACGGACTCGCCGAGGCGATGGCTCCGGTCGACGTGGGTGACGAGGCGCGACCCGCTCCCGATCTCCTCCGCGACGGGGCGCTGCACGCACGGATGTTGGCCGCCGTCCATCCGGCCTCCGATCGGCTGACGTCGCTCGCCGATGTGTTCGTCGGTGCGGCGGATCCCGACCGACCGACCTCGACCGTCCACGGCGATCTGCACGAGGCACAACTCGTGATCGACGACCGGCGGATCGTCGGAGTCCTCGACGTCGACGACGCCGGCCCGGGCGACCCGGCCGACGACCGCGCCAATCTCATCGGTCGCCTCGTGTACCGCGCCGTCACGAACCCGCGCCATCGGGCGGTCGCCGAGCGGTACGTCGACGTGCTGCGGGCCGGGTCGGTGACGCGGTTCGATGTGGCCGATCTCGACCGACGCATCGCCGCGGCCGTCGTCGGGCTCGCCACCGGGCCCTTCCGCTCGCAGTCGTCGGGTTGGCGTGACGACGTCGAGGCGCTCGTGACGGCCGCCGAATCGCTCGTCGCACGCTGATCGACCAGATGAGAGAACCCTCATCGGCCTGTCATCGAGCTCTCACCGCTCGCGATCACGATGACCCTCGTTCTCACCCACGACACCGAGGAGACATGACATGAGGCCGACTCGAATCAACTGGCGTCTCGCCGTCGCGACCGGCACGGCGATCGGCGCAGGTTTCGGCGGGTTCGCACTCGCGAGTCCGTCGGACGACTCCCCCGACGTCCCGGATCAGATCGATGTGACGACCGTCGTCGACGAGCCCGAGACGCCGGTGACCCCCGAGAGCCCACCGGACGACTCGTCCCCGACGGAGCCGGAGTCGCCGGCCAGTCCGCCGACTCCGGACAGCCCGGACACTTCGGTGCCCGAGCCGGAGTCGCCGGAGACCCCGGACTCGCCCGACACGCCCGACACGCCCGAGGTTTCGGTCCCCGAGCCGGAGTCGCCGGACAGTCCGGTGACGACGGTCCCGCCGGCACCCGAGCCGGAGTCGCCGGAGAGTCCCGTGGCCCCGGCACCCGAGCCGGAGTCGCCGGAGAGTCCCGTGGCCCCGGCACCCGAGCCGGAGTCGCCGGAGAGTCCCGTCGCCCCGGCACCCGAGCCGGAGTCGCCGATTTCGCCGGTGTCTCCGCCCAGCCCGCAGTCGCCGGGTTCCCCCGCCAGCCCGGAGTCCTGAGACCGACCGAGGTCGTCCGCGCCCGGGTCAGGTGTCCGCATCTGGCCCGGGCGGAAGCGGACAGCGTCCGGATCTGGCCCGGGCGGAAGCGGACAGTGCTTCGACCTCAGGTGGCGGTGACGGTGAGGGCGCCGCCGTCGGTGCCTTCACGCACCTGCAGCGTGTCGCCGGCGCCGACCGACCCGTCGAGGATCAGCACGGCCGCCGGGTCGGCGATCTCGCGCTGGATGATCCGCTTGAGAGGCCGCGCCCCGAACGCCGGGTCGTAGCCCTCACGGGCGAGCTGTGCCATCGCGTCGTCGTCGACGTCGAGGAGGATCTTGCGGTCGGCGAGCCGGTCGCGCAGACGCTCCAACTGGATCGAGACGATCCGCTCCAGGTCACCTTCGGTGAGCGCCCGGAAGCGAATGATGTCGTCGATGCGGTTGACGAACTCGGGCTTGAAGAAGTCGAGCGGATCGCCCGGCAGGTTCGACGTCATGATGAACACGACGTTCGAGAAGTCGACCGTGCGGCCCTGGCCGTCGGTGAGCCGACCGTCATCGAGCACCTGGAGCAGCGTGTTGAACACGTCGGGGTGTGCCTTCTCGATCTCGTCGAGCAGCACCACCGAGTAGGGACGTCGGCGCACCGCCTCGGTGAGCTGACCGCCCTCGTCGTACCCGACGTAGCCGGGAGGTGCACCGATCAAGCGCGACACGGAGAACTTCTCCATGTACTCGCTCATGTCGATGCGGACCATCGCCCGCTCGTCGTCGAACAGGAACTCGGCCAGCGCCCGCGCCAGCTCGGTCTTGCCGACACCGGTGGGTCCGAGGAACATGAACGACCCGATCGGACGGTTGGGGTCGGACAGCCCGGCTCGCGACCGGCGGATGGCGTTGGCGACCGCCGTGACCGCGTCGTCCTGACCGATGACCCGCTGGTGGAGCAGGTCGTCGAGGTGCACGAGCTTCTGCGTCTCGGACTCCATGAGCCGTGACAGCGGGATACCCGTCGACCGGGCGACCACCTCGGCGATGTCCTCGGCGTCGACCTCCTCCTTGAGCATCGCCTGCTCGCCCTGGAGCTCGTCGAGGTGCGCCGTGGCCTCTTCGACCCGCCGCTCCAATTCGGGGATGCGCCCGTAGCGGATCTCGGCGGCCACTGACAGGTCGGACTCCCGGTCGAGCTGGGTGCGCAGCGACTCGAGCTCCTCCTTGGTCTCGCGGATGGCGTCGATCGCCTGCTTCTCCTGCGAGTGGTGCTCCTTCATGTCGCGCACCTGCACGTTGAGTTCGGCGAGCTCGTCGTGCAGGATCGCCAGTCGCTCCTTGGAGGCGTCGTCGGACTCCTTCTCGAGCGCGACCTGTTCGATCTCCAACTGCAGGATGCGACGCTCGACGACGTCGATCTCGGTGGGCAGCGAGTCGATCTCGATGCGTAGCTTCGACGCCGCTTCGTCGACGAGGTCGATCGCCTTGTCGGGGAGGAAGCGCGACGTGATGTAGCGGTCGGACAGGACGGCCGCCGACACGAGCGCCGAGTCCTGGATGCGGACTCCGTGGTGCACTTCGTAGCGCTCCTTGAGCCCGCGCAGGATGCCGACCGTGTCCTCGACCGTCGGCTCGCCGACGTACACCTGCTGGAATCGTCGCTCGAGTGCGGGGTCCTTCTCGACATGGCGACGGTATTCATCCAGAGTGGTGGCGCCGATCATGCGCAGCTCGCCGCGAGCCAGGAGCGGCTTGATCATGTTGCCGGCGTCCATGGCGCCCTCGGCGCCGCCGGCCCCGACGATCGTGTGCAGCTCGTCGACGAACGTGATGATCTCACCCTCGGCGTCGGTGATCTCCTTGAGGACCGCCTTGAGACGCTCCTCGAACTCACCGCGGTACTTCGCTCCGGCGAGCATCGAGCCGACATCGAGCGCGATGAGTCGCTTGTTCTTCAGGCCCTCGGGCACGTCTCCGTCGGCGATGCGGGAGGCGAGACCCTCGACGATGGCGGTCTTGCCGACGCCGGGTTCCCCGATGAGCACCGGGTTGTTCTTGGTCCGGCGCGACAGGACCTGGATCGCTCGGCGGATCTCGTCGTCGCGGCCGATGACGGGGTCGATCTTGCCCTCGCCGGCCTTGGCCGTGAGGTCCTCGCCGTACTTCTCGAGCGCGGCGAACTTCTCCTCGGGGTTCTGATCGGTGACGCGATGTGACCCGCGGACGGCCTGCATGGCCTGCATCAGCTCCTCGGAGCCGACGTCGAGGCGGTCGTTCATGGCGAGCAGGAGGTGCTCGACCGAGAGGAAGTCGTCCTTGAAGTCGCGCTGGTACTTCTCGGCGTTGGAGACGACGTTGTTGAGCTCCTTCGACATGCGGGGCTCGTCGCCGCCGTACGCGTTGGGGAGCCGGGTGACCGCCTCGTCGGCCTGGTTGCGGACCATGAGCGGCGCCTGGCCGAGCTTGGCCAGCACGGCCGGCACGATGGTGCCCTCCTGGCGCATCATCGCCGACAGCACGTGATCGGGCGTGAGTTCGGGGTTCGACCGCGCTTTCGCGTCGTCGATCGCGGCCGAGAAGGCCTCCTGGGTCTTGATGGTCCACTTCTTCGGGTCGAACGCCACGCCTACCTCCTCGGACGACGGATCGGGTGCTCAGATGATGTGCTCAGGAAACTTGAGTGTGATCATATCAAGTCCGAGAGGGACTCGCGCAGGTCGGTCACTCCCTTGTACTCGCGGACGTCGTCGGGCATCGCGGACAGTCGTCGGCCGAGGCGCTCGAGGGCGTCGTCGTCGAGAACGGCCACCGGCGACACGTGGGTCCGGATCGTGAACAGGACGCCGTCCGTCCGCGGCAATCGGCGCAGCGTCTCGCGCTCGATCCGCAGGTGCGGGCGACCGGCGCTGGGCCGGGGGTGACGGTCGGCGTCGGATCCGTCGAGCGGTGCGTACCAGTCGGCGTGATCGATGACCCCCCAACCGAGCCGCCACCAGGGCCGATCGGTGGTGATCCGATCGAGGAACCGGTCGATGGCGTCGCCGAGCTGGGTGTTCAGGTCGGGCACGGGTTCGTGCACCTCGCGCATCGTCCGCCCGAGTTTGGACCGCAGGTCCCAACGATTGGGGAACGACACCGAGCCGCCCCCGCACACGAGGCGATCGTCCCGGCGGACGAGCAGGACCAGGTCGTCGGGGACGAGCCGCGACGCCGCGTCGAGCGGATGGAGGTCGGGGTCGAGGTGACGCGATCGTTCGGGATGGTGATCGGCGAGGTGGGCGAGGACGAGCTCGGCCGTCTCGTCGGCCTCGGGCTCGATGTCATCGAGCACGGAGAACGTCGTGTCCGGATGTCGGCGTGCCACCTCGGCCTTGGCAGCGATGGCGCGCTCGGCGTCGTCGCCCCACTCGAACCAGTGAGCCTCGTCGAGCGGTCGGGCGCCGACACGCCACCGGAAGCCGGCGTCGGCCGGGCCGTCCTCGAACGGGCGGTGCACCACCGGCCCGATGATCTCGGTGTCGTGCACACGTCGAGGCTACGACCGTGTCACCGAGCCGGTCGCCCCCACCGCAGGCCCGAGGTCGAGCAGAGGTCGAGCACCTCACCCGTCCGGACGAACCTCCTCGGGGACGAGTGTCGGGAACGAGCCTCTTCGATTCGCTGGTTACTCTGCGTTGGTGGCTCCGGCGCATCGCGCTCCGATCGTGTGTTTCCCCCGATCGTCGAGGTGAAGGCACCGCCGTGACCGAGATCTCGCGCGGCGAACCGGCCGACTGGAGGTCGGCCGACTTCCTCCGACCCGATGAGCGGGTCGATGTCGACAACTGTGAGCGGGAACCCATTCACTTCGCACGGGCGATTCAGCCGTCGGGCTGGATGCTGGTCGTGGACGATGACGACCGAGTCGTGCAGTGGTCGTCGAACCTCGCCGAGGTGATCGACCCGCCGGACCGGCCGGGACAGGTGACGGCCGTCGAGCTGCTCGGTCGCAGCGCGGTCGAGATGGAACGCCATGACACCGCCCGCCCCGCCGTCGTCGGCGACCGATCGGTCGAGATCCGTGCCCACCGGTCCCGCTCGGGCGCCATCGTGGTCGAGATGGTCGCCGTCGAGCCGAGCGATCTCGGCTCCCCGGTCCTCGAGGTCCAACGTTCCATCGAGCATCTCCGAGAGGCAGACGACCTCACGTCGCTGTGTCAGCTCGCGGCGGACTCCGTTCGTGCCATTCTCGGCTTCGACCGGGTGTGGATCTACCGGTTCGACCCGGAGTTCAACGGCGAGGTGGTCGCCGAGAGCATGCGTGCGGGTCTGCGTCCGTACGTCGGGCTGCACTTCGGGTCCGGCGACATCCCCCCGCAGGCCAGAGCGCTGTACGAGGAGAACCGCGTCCGTGTCATCCGTGACACGACCCCGGCCTCGGCAGAGCTCGTCCCACCGACGCTCCCCGACGGGGCCGAGCTCGACCTCTCCGACGCCACGCTTCGCGCGGTGTCGCCGATGCATCTCGACTATCTGGCCAACCTCGGGGTGAAGGCGTCGGCGTCGCTGGCCCTGGTCGTCGACGGACGCCTCTGGGGGCTCTGTTCGGGGCATCACTACGCGAATCCGATGCGGCTCGACCACCAGGCCGAGTCGTGCGCTCGGCTGTTGAGCGAGGTGCTGGCGTTGCAGATCGCCGCGATCGAGGCCGCGGTCCTCGCTGCCGACCGCGCGCAGCTCGACGTACTCGTCGACGAGATCCTCGCCTCCGTGGCCGGGAACGACTCGGTCCTCGACGGGATCGTCGAGGCCCCCGATGCACTCGTCGCTCTCGCCGACGCCGACGGATGCGCCGTTCGGATCGGAGGTCGTCTGCGCACCGTGGGGCGTGTGCCCGACGACGTCGCCGTCGAGGGTGTCTTCGACGCGGTCGATCAGCTGGCGGCCCGTCAGGGAGCCGAGCCGACGTTCCTGGTCGCCGCCGACGCAGCTCACGAAGTCCTCTCGATCGACCCGGTCCCCGAGTTGCCCGGCATGCTCGCCCTCCTCCTGAGTCGAGATGCCGGGAACTGGGTCGTCTGGTTCCGTCGACCTTTCATCGACACCGTTCGATGGGGCAGCGTTCAGGACCGCACGAACAGCCCGACACGACTCGGTCCCGAGGGCTCGTTCGCCGAGTTCGAGCGGACGGTGAGCGGCCGCAGTCGTCCCTGGACCACCGCACAGCTCGACGCCGTGCGTGACCTGCGGTCGTCGCTCGGCGTTCTCGTCTTCCAGCGAACCGAGCAGCTCAGTCGATCGGTCGTCGCTCTCCAGGCGGCGAACTCCGAGCTCGACCGCTTCGCCTACGAAGCCGCCCACGATCTCAAGGAGCCCTTGCGCGGAATCCGCAACTACGTCGACATCATCGACGAGGAACTCCCACCCGAGGTCCGAGCGGCGGCCGACGTCACGCACTCGATCGCAGCCGTGCGGCGTCTGACCACCAGCATGTCCTCGCTGGTCGACGGGCTGCTCGACTACGCATCGGTCGGTCGATCCTCGTTGGACAGCCGGGCGGTCCTGCTGTCGTCGATCGTCGACGAGGCCATCGAATTCGTGCGAGCGACGATCCAAAGCCGGAACGCGATCGTCGAGGTCGTCGAGAACGGCACGGTGCTGGGCGACCCGGCCCAACTCTCCGCCCTCTTCGGCAACCTGATCTCGAACGCGGTCAAGTACACGCCGGTGGATCGGCGGCCATCGATCCGCATCGGTCTCACGGCATTGGGCGACACCGACCGCGGATTCTCGGGTTGGAAGCCGCATCACGTCGACCTGCCGCCACCCACGATCGTCGAGGTGTGCGACAACGGCATCGGCATTCCCGTCGTCGACCGCGCTCGGGTGTTCGAGGTCTTCCGCCGACTCCACTCCGACTCTCGGTACGGCGAGGGCAACGGGGTGGGACTGTCGATCGCCCGGCGAATCGCCGAACGCCATGGAGGCGACGTGTGGGTCGAGGACAACGAGCCGGTGGGCTCGAGATTCCTCGTCGGGCTCTCCTCCGTGGGCGAGCCGCCGGTCGGCCGGGAGGCGCCACGGTGACGTCGCTGTCGGAGCATCTCCGCATCGCGACCCGGTCCGATCACACGGCGCTCGACCGCGCCCTTCTCGCGTCCGGGACGTTCCGCGAGGTCGAGCGGTACGCCCGGTTCGTCCGGCGCATGGCGGACTTCCACCGCGACGTCGAGCGGCGGCTCGCCGGCCATCCCATCACGGTGGCGTCGGGGCATCGAGTCCGCTCGTGTGATGCCGACGCCGACGTCGGGCGGCTCGGTGAGATCGGCGTCGACCCGTCGGCCGGTGACGGGTCGCACCCCGACGGTGCGCGGCAACGCGACCCGTCGGAGGCGACGACCGATCCTGCGAAGATCGTCGGGATGCTGTACGTCGTCGAGGGCTCGTCGCTGGGTGGACTCCACCTCGCTCGACTCGTCCGACGGCATCTCCCGGAGGCGAGCGGTGCCGTGTCGTTCCTCGACGGTGTGGGCGACGACACCCACGCCCGATGGGAGCGGACGACCGGTGCGATCGATCGGAGCGGCGCCGACCCCGACGCAGCCACGGTCGCGGCGTGCGAGACCTTCCGGCTCGCGAGCGAGCGACTCGGTCTGGCGGTCGGCGGATGAACGACGCGGCGGCCGGCGCGCTCGACGGTCGCATGATCCTGATCGTCGACGACAGCCCCGACAACCGATTCGTGCTCGGCCGATGGCTACGTCGACACGGGTGCCACGTGATCGAGGCCGAGACCGGCTCGGACGGCCTCTCCCTCGCCGCCGCGCAACCCGACGCCATCGTGCTCGACGTCCGACTTCCCGATCTGTCCGGACTCGAGGTGGCCTCCCGGCTCAAGTCCGATCCGCACACCGTCGGCATCCCGATTCTCCAGCGGTCGTCGGTCGCCATCGCCGAGGCCGAGCGCATCGAGGGACTCGACGCTGGAGCCGACGCGTACCTCACGGAGCCGATCTCCGAAGCGATGCTGCTCAGTGTGCTGCGATCGCTGCTCCGATTCAGCGACGCGCAGCGGCAACTGGAGCAGGCCCTGTCGCTCGACGTCACGGGGGTCTTCGAGGCGTCGGTCCGCACCCGGTCGGTGTCCTGGTCCGACTCCCTCGAGCGACTCCATCGACTCGAGGTCGGCTCGTTCGGGGGAACTCTCTCCGACTGGCTCGATCTCGTGCACCTCGACGACCGCTCGCGGATCCTCGACGAGGCGACGGCGATCGTCGAGCGCGGCGCCGGTTCGATCCAGCTCGACGCTCGGATCCGTCGCGCCGACGGCAGTGACGGTTGGGTCGAGCTCCACGGCGCCGTGCTGGCCGATCCGGCGGGTGACCCGGTCACGGTGCGCGGCGTCGTCGTCGACGTGACCGATCGTGAACTCGGCCGACGTCGAGCCGATCGCCTCAACGACCTGACGGGTCGCCTCGCCAACGTCACGAGCGCCAGCGAGGTGGTCGAGATGGCCGATCGCGCGTTGCGGGTCTTCGGCGTGGGGATCATCGTCGCCCCAGGCGACGGTTCGGTCGCCGACGACGATCTCGCACGCGAGCCGATCCCGGGAGGCGTTCTCGTCGCCCGGCCGCACCCGGCCCCGGAGCCGACCGCTCGGGTCCTGCGCGACGGCGACCTCGATCACGTGTCCACGATCGTGGCGCTCGCTGCCGTGGCCTACGCCCGCGCGTTCAGCTTCGAGACCGAGGTGGCGACATCCGCTGCGCTGCGGCGCGCAATCCTTCCCGACGAGGTCCCCGAGATCGACGGATGGGAGATCGACGTCCACCACGAGGCCGTCGACGACAGTGAACGCATCGGCGGCGACTTCTACGACGCACTGCGCATCGGCGACGACCTGGTCGTCGTCCTCGGCGACGTCGTCGGCCACGGCCTCGAGGCCACCCATCAGATGTCGACCGTGCGGGGAATGCTCCGCACCGTGACGTCGTCGCTCGGGGCCGACCCGGCGGGGATCCTCGCTCAGGCCAACGAGATCTTCGAGCGGGTGTGCGGACGCGGCGCCCCGTTCGCCACGGTGTTGCTCGCGGCGATCCACCTGCCCAGCGGTCGCGTTCGAGTCGCCTCGGCCGGGCACGTCGCTCCGATCCTGCGTCGGGCCTCCGGGATCGAGCGGCTCACGATCCGTCCGGGCCCGCCGCTCGGCGTCGTGCCGCACACCACCTACCCGGTCGCCGACGTGGCGATCGACCATGGCGACTGGATCGCCGTTTTCACCGACGGGGTCTTCGAGCGGCGCGCCGAAATCATCGACGAGACGATCGATCGCGTCCTCTCGCAGCTCGATCCGTCGGCGAGCGCGTCACAGATCGTCGGGCTCGCCGAGGTGACGTCGCTCGAGGCCCGACCCACCGACGACGATCGCGCCATGGTTCTCGTCCGCCGCTCCGGCTCGTCGCTCTCCCCTCACGCCGAGACGGCCGCGGAGGGCGCGCGAGGCGCGGTCACGACAGGAGGATCGTGATGGCTCGTCCCCGTCCTCGCGCCGACGAACTGCGTACACGCCGCGACACCCTTTCCGCCTTCGCCGCGAGCGGCTCGGCCCGCGTGCTGGCGGTCCTGGCGACCGCGATCGTCGCCGTCCGGCTCGCGGTCGGCGGCGCCGGATGGCACGACCTCGTGGTGGTCCTCGTCACGCTGGTGATCGCCGGACCGGTCGAATGGGTGATCCACCGGATGTTGCTCCATGCCCCGGAGGACGCGTGGTCGAGTCGCACGCTCGGCACCGGATCGGGTCATCGACGCCACCATCTCGATCCTCCCGACCTCGAGTGGCTGCTCCTCCCCGGACGCGACGCCGGGATCTTCGTCGTCGGTTTCGCGCCGGTCACGGCCGCCTGGGTGGTGCCGTCGATGTGGGTGCTCGACGGCCCGCTCCTCGGTCCGTTCCTCACCGGATGGGCGCTCGCTGCGATCGGCGTCCTGCACTACGAGTGGGTCCACCTGCTCGTCCACACCCGCTACCGACCACGGTCCCGCTACTACGCCCGGCTCGCCCGCAACCACCGGCTGCACCACTTCCGCAACGAGCGGTACTGGCTCGGCGTCACGACCAACTCGGGTGATCGCCTGCTCGGCACCTATCCGGCCGACCGCGGCGCCGTGCCGCTCAGTGCCACGGCGCGCACGCTCGGGGCGAGCGTCGACGACGGCTGATCGCGGGAGCCCGGACCGACGCCTCAGGCGGCGACGACGCGGTCGCGACCGCGCCGTTTGGCTTCGTAGAGGGCTCCGTCGGCCTCGTGCATGACCGCGCGGATGTCGGCCACCCGACCCGTGGCGAGACCGGCGGACAGGCGGACGTCGAGGCCATCGGCCAACTCGGTCCAGTCCTCGTCGCGCAGGAGCTGACGGATCCGTGAGGTGAACGCCTCGGCCACCGTTCGTGATGCGCCCGGGAGCACGGCGACGAACTCCTCACCGCCGAAGCGGGCGATCGCATCGTCGCCCCGCGACGACTCGCGCAGGATCCGTCCGACGCGCTGGAGCACCTCGTCGCCGACGATGTGTCCGAACCGGTCGTTGACCGTCTTGAAGTGGTCGAGGTCGAGCATGACCACGGTGACGGAGCCGGCGCCATCGGCCAGGTCGTCGAGCATCCGGTCGAGCCAGCGACGCGACCTCACGCCGGTGAGTGCGTCGGTCGCCACTGCGTCAGCGAGCACGTCGGCTTTCTCGTGCAGTGCGATGCGGGCCAGCTCGAGGTCGGCCCGCTGGGACACCTGCGAGGCGAGACCCTCGACGTGGCCGACATGCGTCCGCTGGAGGTGGTGTGAGAGCTCGGTAGCGTCGTCGAGCGCTCCGGCGAGATCGCCGGTGGCCACCCGACAGTCGCGTCGCATCGCCAGCGCGCGCTCGGCTCGCAGGAAGTCGTTGCTGCTCACCAGCGGCGGAAGGGCGGCGTCGAGGTGGGCGAGCGCGTCGCCGTGCCGATCCTCGTGTCGCGCCTGCGCGGCGAGGACGAGTCGGTACCAGGCGGCGAGGCGCGGCGCGAGCATCTCGGCGTGCCGGAGATCGAGCTGGACCTCGGGCAGATCGCTGACGTCGCCGCCGAGCAGTGACAGTTCGTAGGCCATCGCCGGACCGAGAGCGGTGCGGGACGCCTCGGTGGCCGTGGGTCGCATCGCGATGGCACACGCCTCGTGAACGAGATCGAGGGTGAGGTCGACGCCGCGATGGACCGCCTCGACCGTGATGTACGACGCCGTGTACGCCATGGGGTCGAGCATCGACTCGGTGACCGGACCCTCGAGGGCCGCGGCCGACAGCTCGTGCGCCACCGTGAAGGCGCCGAACTCGGCGAACAGGATGGCGAGTGCGTTCGTCGCCCGGACGCCGTCGTGGTCGTCGGTGACCGACGAACGCAGCACGAGCGCCTCGACCGCGACGTCGATCGCACCGCCGACGTCTCCAGCCCGGTGGCGCATCACGGCGGTGCACGCCGCCGCGAACGCAGCCTGACCGGGCCGATTGCCGTCTCGGAGGACGTCGAGCGCTCGGTCGCAGTCATGAGCGGCGATCGACGGGTCGAGGAGTCCCTGGCGCGTGACGGCGAGCGCGAGCAGGAGCGAGCCGCGGTCGACGGGGTCGTCGCAGCGATCGAGTGCCTCGGTCAACGTCGCGACGAACGCTGCGTGGTCGTCGATGTAGGAGGCCTCACGCGCTTGCTCGACGAGCAACTCGACCGTGGCGCGGTCGACCGTGCCGGGGTTCCCGGCGGTGAGGTCAAGGGCGCGCACCGACACACCCGGTGTATCGGCACGGATGGGGGCGTGCGTGAGGAAGACCCACGGTCGCGGGCATCACCTCACACTGCCACGATTCGGTTGCGTCCCGCCCGTTTGGCCTCGTACAACCCGCGATCGGCCGCCTCGAGCACCGTTCGGACGTCGCGGAGTTGCCCCGATGCCACGCCGCCGCTGATGCTGACGCCGAGGCGAGGGTCGATCTCGGACCACGGCTCGACGCCGAGCGCCGATCGGATGCGTTCTGCGTAGGCGACAGCCACCTCGCGTCCCGACCCGGGGAACACGGCGACGAACTCCTCGCCTCCGAAGCGGGCGACGAGGTCGTCGGATCGGGCCGCGTCGTCGAGGATGCGACCGACCCGCTGGAGGACCGCGTCGCCGGCGGGATGGCCGAACCGATCGTTCACGGCCTTGAAGCGGTCGAGGTCGAACATCGCGACGGACACGCGGCCGGTGTCGACCGCGAGCTCGTCGAGTGCCATGTCGAGCCACCGCCGCGAACCGACCCCCGTCAAGGCGTCGACCATGACGGCCTCCGCGAGCGCGTTCGCCCGCCGGTGGAGTGTCACCCGGGCGACCTCGAGGTCGGCGCGCGCCGAGATCTGTGTGGCCAACCGGCCGAGCTGATCGACCTGATCGTGGCGGATGACCCGGGCGAGCTCGAGGGCATCGTCGAGCGCTCCGTCGAGGTCGCCGACCGCCCGGCGTGCGTGCGACCGCTCCTCGTACGCACGGATCAGGTTGAAGTGTTCGCCGACGCCGATCAGGTCGGGGAGTGCTCGATCGAGGAGCTCGATGGCGACCTCGTCGTGGCCGAGGAAGCGCTCGACCGATGCGACGACCATGCGATACCACGCAGCCAGACGCGGTGAGGCGACGTCGACGAGCACGTCGCGGAGGCGCAGCGATCGCATGGTCTCGACGTCTTCCTCGAGGAGCGCGAGCTCGGCGGCCACACCCGGTCCGATGACCTCGCGGGCGACCTCGTCCGACGTGGTCTCGAGCAGGTGTGCCGCCGTGCGACGGAGCAGGTCGATGTCGACGTCGACACCGGCCCGGATCGCCTCGATCGTGACCGTGGCGGCGGTCGATGCGGCGACGGCCTTCCGCGTGGGCTCCGTCGCCGTGTCGAACGCAGTGGTCGCGAGGTCGTACGCGACCTGGAATCCGTTCAGCTGGGCGAAGAGCGCAGCGAGGGCGTTCGTCGCCCGTGCGGCCTCCTCGGACGTCGGGTGGGACTCGGCCGCGACCAGCGCCTCGACGGCGAGATCGATCGCCTCGTCGACTCGTCCGGCGCGGTGCTTCAGTGCTGCGGCGATGGCCGCCGCGAGGGCCGTGTCGCCCGGTCGAGATCCACCGCGCAACAGCTCGAACGCCCGAACGCAGTCGTCGGCCGTCTCCTGGGGGTCCATCTGACCCTGCCGAGCGATCGCTCGGTTCAGGAGGAGTGTGCCGCGGTCGGTGGGGTCATCGGCCGCCTCGATGGCGGCGTCCAGGCGGGCGAGGAAGTCGTCCTGGTCGGCGACGAACGCGGACGCGCGGGCGCCCTCGACCAGCTCCGCGATCTCTTCGTCGTCCATCTCGATTGCCCGTCTCGACGCGAGGACTCGGTCCGGAGATCGGTGCGCCGGTCCTCGCACTCTCCGTGTTGGTCGGTCACCGACCACCCGTTCTTGAGTGGAGAGTGACAGATGATGCCCGCCGCCGTCGCTCGCGATCGGATCGTGTGGTCGGCCTCCGCCGTCCGTTCGGGGCGTCACACCCCCTCGGTAGTTTGGAGACGTGGCTCGCCGATCCCGCCATCGGCCACCGCACCTCGCCCAGGCGAC
>JBCCTP010000034.1:0-18052 GCA_039198505.1 Actinomycetota bacterium
GATCTCGCGTCGCCGCGCCCACAGCAGCTGGAAGACCCGGTCGTACGTGTACACCCAGCCCTTCTCCTCCTGTGCGGCGATCTCGGCATCGTCGAGCGCGAGCTGCAGCCGGGCACGGGTGAACCCGGGACCGTCGCGCGAGCGCCGGAGGAAGAACTCCGCGTACCCGCGGAGCACGTCGAGGAGACCGGCTCCCTCCCACCGTGCGGGATCGGTGGCGTCATCGGTGGTGACGATCAGCTCGTCGTGGAAGCGGTCGAGCATCGCGTAGAGCAGCGCCTGCTTGTTGGCGAAGTGGTGGTACACCGATCCGGTCGACACCCCGGCGCGCCGAGCGATGTCGGCGACGCTCAGCTCCTTGATCGGCGTCGTCTCGAGTTCGTCCTCCACGGCGTCGAGGAGCGCCGACTGGGTTCTCTTGCTGCGCTCCTGCTGTGCCTCGCGGGCCCACCGCAGATCGGTGATCCAGGGCGAACCGCCCGGTGGGGCCGTCGATCGATCGTCGTCCCGACCGCTCACCTCAGGCCGGCCGCAGCGTGTACCGGATCGGCAGCGTCTTGAGGCCGCCGACGAACGTCGACGACATCGACGACGCCGCACCGTCGAGTTCGATCGACTCGATCTCGGGGACGAGACGGCCGAAGAGGTGCCGCAGCTCGTTGCGCGCGAGCTGCGCACCGAGGCAGAAGTGCACGCCGTACCCGAAGCTGATGTTCTTCGCCGCGTTCGGCCGCGTGATGTCGAAGGTGAGCGGATCGTCGAACACCTTCGGGTCGAGGTTCGCCGCCTTGTAGGAGAGGTACAGCCAGTCGCCCTTCCTGATCTCCTGGCCGAGGATCTCGGTGTCCTCCTGCGCAGTCCGCATGAAGTGGCGCACCGGAGCGGTCCAGCGGATCATCTCCTCGACGGCGTTGTTGAGCAGCTCGGGATCGTCCTGCAGCAACCGCAGCTGGTCCTGGTGTTCGATCAGGGCGAGCATCCCGCCCGACATCGCCGAGGACGTCGTGTCGTGCCCCGCGGTGGCGACGATCACGTAGTAGCCGAGGGTCTCGAGATCGCCGAGCGGGGCGTCATCGATCTGCCCGTTCGCGATGAGCGTCGCCAGATCGTCACCCGGATTGGCGCGGCGATCGGCGGTGAGGGCGGTGAAGTACGCGAAGAAGTCGGCCACCACCTCGGCGAGGGCCGCAGCCGGATCCTCGCCGTCACGCTGGAGATCGGGATCCTGGCCCCCGAACAGTTCCTGCGTCAGGGTGAGCATCCGCCCGTAGTCGTCCTCGGGGAGACCGAGGATCCTCAAGATGACCTGGAGTGGGAACGGCAGGGCGATGTCGACGGCGAAGTCGCAACGGTCGCCGAACGAGCGCATCTTCGCGAGTGCCTCGTTCGCGAGCTCGGCGAGACGATCGTCGAGGCGGCGGACACTCGAGGGCTTGAACCAGTCGGCGGTGAGCCCGCGCAACTGCGCGTGCAACGGGTCGTCGACGTGGATGAGGGTCTTGAGCTCGAACTGTCGGTTCTCGGCCTCGACGGTGGGGATGAGCACCGGTTCGGGCTCGTTGGTGAAGAGCGCCGGTTGGCGTTCGACGTCGAGCACCGCCGCGTGGTCGATGACCGCCCAGATCGGTGCGAACCCGTCGCGCTCGACGCGATGGATGCCGCCCCGCTCGTGGAGGCCGAGTGCAGCTCGGTTCCAGGCGTCGACGTCGGCCCACCGAAGGTGGTCGGTGAAGATGTCGTCGGGTGCCGGTGCGCCGATGGTGCTCGTCATGTCGTCGTCCCCTCGTACTGGATCCGCGCAGAAACCGAATCCGGATGATGGTTCGGATCGTAGGCCATCGACGGCTCGGCATCACGAGGCGGCGGACCACCACCCCGAGAGACCGCGGTGCAGTAGGTTCACCGGCCCGGGATGAGCGAACAGGACGACACGTCGTTGATCGAGCGGTACGGACGAACGTCGTGGTTCCTCATCGGCATCGTGGTGTTCGCCGGCATGTGCTACTCGGCGCTCGCGGCGGTGTCCGGGCTGGTCGTCCCACTCGTCCTCGCCACCACGATCGGCATCCTCGCGGTCCCCATCGTCGACGTCCTCGAGCGTCGCCGGATCCCTCGCCCGGCCGGAGCCCTCGTCGTGATGCTCGGCCTCGTCGTGGTCCTCGTCGGATCGGTGGTCCTCGCGATCGACGGCATCATCGAACAGGGCGACGAGATCACACGGTGGGTCACCGCGGGCCTCGAGCAGATCGACGAATGGCTCGAAGGCCGGGACGGCGACCTCGGCGTGGCCGACGACCGGTTCGAACAAGCGAGGCAGTGGGGGCTCGACCTGCTTCCGGGAGCGGCGTCGTGGTTCACCACGTTCTTCTCGAGCGTGGTCGCATTCCTCTTCGGCGCGTTCCTCGGGTTCTTCCTTCTCTACTACATCCTCGTCGACTGGGAGCGGCTGCGCGACTGGGTCGGGCGCCACATCAGCGCGGACGACGAGTGGGGAGCGGCCGTCGTCGAGGACGCCATCTCGACGGTGAGGGAGGGATTCACCGCGCTGACGGCGTCGAGTCTCGTCACGTCCGTCCTGATCGGTGGGACCATGGTCGTGCTCGACCTTCCGCTCGCGTTCGTCGTCACGCTCGTCACCTTCGTGACGTCGTACGTCCCCTACCTCGGCGCGATCTTCTCGGCCGTGTTCGCGTGTCTCGTGGCGCTCGGTGCGGGCGAGTTCGAACAGGCCGTGATCCTGCTCGTCGTCATCCTCATCGTGCAGAACATCGTGCAGACCGTCGTCGGCAACAAACTGACGAGCGATCGCCTCTCGCTCCACCCGATCGCCGCCCTGGTGTCGACGATCGTCGGTGCGTCGCTCGCCGGGCTCCTCGGTGCCACCCTGTCCGCGCCCGTGCTCGCCACGATCCTGCGCATCAACGCTCGGCGACGGGGCCGCATCGACGGCGACGCCGAGACGGCGGAACCCGACCGAGAGGGTGCGGTGTCGAGCGACGGGTGAGCCGGTCGGCCCAGGAGTCGATCCGGTCGGCGTCGTTCTCGCTGTTCCGTCGTCGAGAGGGCACCACTCCGCGTCTATGGTGACGCCGCCGACGAACCGGTCGGCACCGTTCTCGGAGGTGGTACATGGCGCTCGGTCCGATCGAGGTGCTCGTCATCGGGTTTCCCGGCAACGAGTTCAGCGGTGGCATCCTGCCCGAGCTCGAGCGACTGGTGGAGGCCGACACGATCTCGATCGTCGATGCACTGCTGGTCCTCAAGGGCCCGGCGGGTGACGTCGAGTTCGTCGAGTTCGCCGAGGACGACGCCAACCCCGACGCCGCCAAGCTCGCTGCGATCCTCGACCGCGTCGAGTCGCTCATCTCGGCCGACGACGTCGAGCAGCTCGCCGAGTCGCTCGCACCCGACAGCTCGGCCGCGATGCTGGTGTTCGAACACACGTGGGCGAAGCCGCTGCGCGACGAGATCATGGCCTCGGGAGGGGTCCTCGCCGCCAACTTCCGCGTCCCCGGCCTCGCGGTCGAGGCGCTGATGAACGAACTCACCGACACGACCGCCTGACGGTCCCACACCAGGCCCACACCAGGAGAGACACGACGATGCGACGACGGATGGGACGACCAGGACTCCTCGGGACCATGGCGAGGACGGCCGTGGTGGCCGGCACCGCGAACGCCACGGTCGGTGCGATGAACCGACGGCAGGCGAACAAGCAGGCCTCGATCGCCGAACAGCAGGCGGCGCAGAACGCGGCGTACGAGTCACAGGCGCAGGTCGCTGAGCTGCAGGCCCAACTCGCGGCGCAGCAGGCGGCATCGGCACCCGCTGCCGCTCCGTCGGGCGACGATCTCCTCTCGAAGCTGCAGCAGCTGGCCGATCTGAAGGCCGCGGGCGTCCTCGACGACGCCGAGTTCGCCGCTGCGAAGGCGAAGCTGCTCTCCTGACCGCTCGACCATCGAGGCGACCGGCGGGGCGATGGCCCGAGGTCAGCCGTCGCCGGGGAACACCGTCGCCCAGTCGTCGGCCATGCTCACGGTGACCCATCCGAGGCGGTCGGCGACGTCGGTGATCTTCTCGGTGTGCTCGAACGTCGCGGCCGTGCTCTCGTAGGCGAACTCTCGCTCACCGTCGTCGTGATCGACGAGGATGGCGAGGCCCGGGTGCGGCCCGGCCATCGCCCACTCGAGCATCTCGCCGTCGCCGGCCGAGTTCCCACCGGCGATGATCGGCCGGCGCCCGAGCTGGCGCTGGATGTGCTCGACCTTCGCCGGCCCCTCGTTCGCGACCACGCTCAGCTCGGTGCTCCGGCGGAGTCCGGGTCGTCCGGCGTCGTCGCGCACGAACTCGTACCCGATCAGTGTCCCGACGACGAGCTCGGCCGGGACGCCGTAGAGCGACTCGCTGAGCGCGCGGACGAACTCGGTGCCGCCGCCCGTCACGATGCCGATCGTGAAGTCGAGCGCCCGCAGCTCGTCGAGCAGCTCGAGCATCGGCTGGTACACGATGCCCGAGAGCCCGCACCCCAGGGGTGCGGTGGCGGTAGCCCTCGAGGAACGCGGCGGCAGCGCTGGCGAACTCGCCGGGTGTCATCCCGTCGAACAGACCGGCCAAGGCGAGTGCGACCCGTTCGATGCCGATCTCCCCCATCGCCTCGGCGTCGTGGTCGAGCACGGCGGCGAACTCGGGGCGATCTCGGATCGTCGAATCGGCGGCGGCGCGTCGCTGCAGGGCGTCGACGAAGAAGTCGAGCTGGACGTAACTCGGCTTCTCGGTCCAGAGGGTCCCGTCGTTGTCGAAGTACGCGACCCGATCCTCGACCGGGACGTCTCCGAGACCGTCGAGGAAGCCGAGGATCGCGTCTCGGGTGAATCCCTCACGCCACGATGGCAGTCGCTCGTTCACGTCGTGTCCTCCTGGTGTGTCGCCGAGTCGGCGAGATCGTAGGCACAGCGGAATCCGACATGGCCCATCCCGGTGTCGACCATCTGGGGCCGCCGTGCCGCGGGGCGATACCGCAGGCAGTACGTGTCGGCACACAGGTGCGACCCGCCCTTGATCACCTTGCGGGGGATGGCGAACTGCGGCTGCGCCGGGTCGTAGCTGCCGACGACCGTGCCGCCTCGCGGGTCGTCAGGCACGCAGCAGGGCGAGTCCGCATCGTCGGGGTGACGGTTCGACCACCAGTCGGCGGTCCACTCCCACACGTTGCCCGCCATGTCGTGGAGGCCGAATCCGTTGGCCGGGAACGACCCGACCGGAGCCGTGCGCAGGAACCCCGACTCACCGGTCGATCGCCACGGGAAGTCGGCGCCGTCCCACGTGTTGGCGAGGATGCGGCCATTCGGACGCGGCTCGTCGCCCCACGTGAAGTCCGCTCCGTCGAGATCGCCGCGAGACGCGAACTCCCACTCGGCTTCGGTCGGGAGCCGGCCGCCCGCCCAGGCGGCGAACGCTGCGGCGTCCTCGTGAGCGACGTGGACGACGGGATGCTCCTCGAGTCCGACGAGAGACGATTGCGGACCGAGCGGACGGCGCCACGAGGCCCCCGGGACCCAGGTCCACCACTGACTCAGGTGACGGAGATCGACGGGTCCCGGTGTCGGCGTGAAGACGAGCGAACCCGGCACGAGGTTCTCGGGAGGCGCGCCCGGGAACTCGGCAGGATCGAGTGGCCGCTCCGCGACGGTGACGTACCCCGTGTCGTCGACGAACCGGCCGAACTCCCGGTTCCTCACCTGGAACCGGTCGATCGCGAACGCCGACACCCGGACCCGGTGCGTCGGCGCCTCCTCGGGATAGTGGTCGTCGGACCCCATCCGGAACTCACCTCCGGCGAGCTCCACGAAGTCGGTGGTCTCGACGCTCACGACACCGCCGAGTCTGACCCGGGCGCGCCGGACGTGTCCAGGACGACCAGGTCGTGACGGACGAGTCGCCGGATCAGGTCGGGGTCGATGCCGAGGTCGGTGACGGTGCGCTCGCCATCGATCGCTCGGAACTCTGCCAGCTGACCGCAGTCGACGAACATGACGAGATCGCGTGAGGACTGGCCGCGATCGAGCAAGGCCGCTGCGGTTCCGACGGGGAGCCGCTCGTCATCGGTGACGGTCACGGCGCTCGGTGCCACGATCGGCACCGCTGTCGCGAGGTCGGCGGCGAGCAGGTCGTCGCCGTCGAGATCGCCGGTGTCACTCGAGTCGACGGTACGGCGCGCGATCATCGAGTGACGGTCGATCGTGCCCCGGTACGCCTCCATCGCTGCGAACTGGCGCTGCAGCGGCAGGGCGAGCACGCGGTCGCGATGCGGCGTCTCGCTGATCGACCCACAGTCGGCGAGGTAGGGCGCCTGACGGAGCCACCGACCGAAGCGAAGGCCGGCACCATCGAGCAGATCGAACAGCTCGTCGACCGAGTAGCTCCGATCGCGCGGGTTGAGGAGAGCGTCGGCGAGCGCGTCGTCGTCGTGGAAGTCGCGGGTCTCCCTGAGCAGTCGCGACAGCGGGTGCCCCGGTGGGAGCTCCCGCAGTGCGGCGACGAGGTCGCCGATGTCGTCCGGCTCGGTCGTGACTCCGAGGATCCGGCAGTACTCCTGGATCAGGTCCACGCCGAGTCGGCCGTGCGGTGCGTACACCATGAGCGACAGGGCACCGCCCGGCGCGAGCACGCTCGCGAGCGCGGCCAGGCCCGCGTCTGGGTCAGCGAGATGGTGCAGCACGCCGGTGCACACGACGTGGTCGAACGTCCGGCCGAGCGCTCCGGCCTCTTCGATCGGCCGCTGCTCAACGGTGAGATTCGAGATCGCGTGGCGCTCGACGAGCCGCCGGGTGTGCTCGATGCTCGTCGCGCTCACGTCGATGCCGACCACCTCTCGGCCCGGTTCCCGCAGAGCGATGCGGGCCGCCTGCGACGTGCCGCACCCGGCGACGAGGACGCTGCGCACCGACTCGGGTCGCCGGCTCGGCCAGATCCGGTGATGCGCGAATCGATCGACGTGCTCGGCCGCCGGAGCGACATGACCCGCGAGATCGTCGACGGGCGGGGGGTACGGGTGGCGGTCGTAGAACGCCGCGATCGCGTCGGAGCGCAGGTCGCTCACGATCGTCCGGGGTGATGAGAGCGACCGCAGGAGGCCGTCAGGAGCTGCCGATCCCGGCCTGGAGCTTCTCCATCAACTGGCTGATGTTGAACGCCGCCGGCTCCTGGCGCGGTGGGAAATCGACGAGCGACTGCAGCATCTGCGCCACGTACGCCTGCGCCGGCACGAGGATCCAGGCACGACGCAGGAGCCAGTCGTAGTACGTGTTCGACGTGACGTCGGCGCGTTCGAACGGGTCGGTCCGGAGGTTGAAGATCTTCGGGACGCGCAGCTCGGTGAACGGCTCGGCCCAGATCTGCAACGTGCCCGCAGCCCGCTGCTCCATGAACACGATCTTCCAGTTGTCGTACCGGAGTGCGGTGAGGTCACCGTCGTCGGACACGTAGAAGAAGTGCTTCCGCGGGCTGTCGTCGACCTCGCCGGTGAGGTACGGCAGCTGGTCGTGGCCGTCGATGTGCACCTTGTAGGTGTCTCCCGCGAGCTCGGCACCCGCTCGGAGCTGATCGGCGACATCGGGGTTGCCCGCCGCGGACAGGAGCGTCGGGAACCAGTCGTTGTGGCTCACGATGCCGTTGAGCACCGTGCCCGGATCGATCTTCCCCGGCCAGCGGACGAGCGCCGGGACGCGATAGGCGCCCTCCCAGTTCGAGTTCTTCTCGTTGCGGAACGGCGTCATGCCGGCGTCGGGCCACGTGTTCATGTGGGGCCCGTTGTCGGTGGAGTACATCACGATCGTGTTCTCGGCGATGCCCATCTCGTCGAGGGCGTCGAGCAGCTCACCGACCACGTCGTCGTGATCGCACATCGTGTCGTGGTACTCCGACTGCCACCGCCCGGCACGGCCCCGGCTCTCGGGCTTGCCGTGGGTGCGGAAGTGCATGTGGGTCGCGTTGAACCAGCAGAAGAAGGGCGTATCGGAGTCGTTCTGCCGCTTCATGAAGTCGATCGCAGCGTCGCGGAACTCCTCGTCGCAGGTCTCCATCCGCTTCTTCGTGAGCGGGCCGGTGTCCTCGATGCGCTGGCCACCCTCGGCGTCGGCGTCGGCCCACGACCGGATGACGCCGCGCGGTCCGAAGCGCTCGCGGAAGCCCGGCATCTCCTCTTCGGTCGGGTAGTCGTACTCCTCGGGCTCCTCTTCGGCGTTGAGGTGGTAGAGGTTGCCGAAGAACTCGTCGAAGCCGTGGGCGGTCGGGAGGAACTCGTCGCGGTCGCCGAAGTGGTTCTTGCCGAACTGGCCGGTCGCGTAGCCCTCCTGCTTGAGGGCGGTGGCGATCGTGGGGTCTTCGGCGCGGTAGCCGATGTCGGCGCCCGGCATGCCCACCTTGGTGAGTCCGAGGCGGTACGGGTTCTGGCCGCTGATGAAGGCGGCCCGACCGGCGGTGCAGCTCTGCTCGCCGTAGTAGTCGGTGAATCGAGCGCCCTCGTCGGCGATGCGATCGATGTGGGGAGTTCGGTACCCCATCACCCCGTCGCTGTAGCAACTCAGGTTGGTGATCCCGATGTCGTCACCCCAGATGATCAAGATGTTCGGCTGGTCGGCCACGCGGTCCCCCCTCGGTCCGGTCACGAAGTGCGCGAACGGTACCACCGAGCTCGGCGACGGTTCATTGCCCTCCGACGGCCGATTCCGACGTGTTCACTCGCGCGACATCCGGGTCGCGATCTGCCGCCCGGGCCACCGCGACGGCCGCGGCGATCAGTGCGAGCAGCGCCACGGCGGAGAAGGCGAGCAGCGTCCGGTTGAGGCTCTGCTCGAGCCCCTCGGCCAGCTCGGCCACGGAGGCCGACGCGCCGGTCCCGTCGACCGCGTCCGGAAGCCGATCGACCACGCGATCGGCGAGCCACCGCACGACGAGCGTGATCGAGAACACCCCGCCGACGAGCAGCGACGCCGAGCGCCATCGGTCGACCGACAGCACCACGGTGGCGGCTGCCAGCCCGACGCCGATCAGGAGCAGCAGCCAGAACGTGCGGCGGGCCACTTCGAGCACGTCGCGAGCGGCGTCGACCCGCGCACCCGCTTCCTCGAGTCGGTCGTCGTCGAACACGACGACCTCACCGAAACGGTCCGGCACGGATCGGTCGAGAGCCGAGGCGATCTGATCGCGTTGCTCGTCGGGATCGGCCGACGAGTCGAACGACGAGAGGTCGGCGTCGCCGAACAGACCGACGTCCTGGGCCAGCTCGATCACCTCGACCACGAGGGGAAGCAGGTTGAGTCGGACCTCGCCGTCCTCGACGACCACGCCGTCCGGCGTCGCCTCGCCGCGGATCACGTTCACCGCCAACTCGTGCGCACGGCCTGCCGCGGCGCCGACGACCTCGACCAGTCGGTCGTCACGGATGACCTCGCCGAGGGCGAGTTCCAGACGGGATCGCACCCCGGCGAGGAGGGGATCGACCGCGGGCTCGAGCGCATCGGGCAGTGTGTCGACGAGGGCCGATCGGAGATCGACGCCCGTCTCGAACTCGGCGAGCACACGACGAGCCAACGAGTCGCTGATCTCCTCGGACGCGAGCAACTCCTCGACGCGCTCCTCGAACCGGTCGGAGTCCGACGCGACGCGGAGCGTCCAGAACCCGAGCACACCGCCGAGGATGCCGATCAGCGAGAAGACACCGAGCAGGGCGACGGCGACCGAACGGAGGCGACGGCGACCGACGGTGTGCGGGACCGCCGAGTCCGGCTCACGGGTCACGAGGTCGTCGTCGGGCGCGGAGGTGTCGGCGGTGCTCACGGCGGACAGTCGGGTCGTGCGGGGCGGCGGCTGGAGTGATGCGCACTCGGCGACCAGCCGTCGAGGGCGGCCGGAGCGTACCAGTGCCCGCTCGACGGCTCGACGATCCGTGCGCGACCGACCACTAGGTTCGCAGCCGATGTCGCCACCGAGGGAGGAACCAGACCGTCCCGACGACTCCCTGCTCGCCCGAGAGCCGCGGTCGCTGGCCTCGGTCCTGCCGGTGACGAGGTGGTTGCCCGGCTACCGGTGGGGCCGCGATCTCGTGCCCGACGCGATCGCCGGGCTGGCGTTGGCGGCACTGCTGATCCCCGAGTCGATGGGGTACGCCGGAGTGGCCGGCGTGCCGCCGGAGGTCGGGCTCTACGCAGCGCTCGGCGCGGTCGTGGCGTACGTCATCACGGGAGGTACGTCGATCCTCGTGGTCGGTCCGGCCTCCGCCGTCGCCGCACTCTCGGCGTCGATCGTGGCGGAGTTCCCGTCCGACGTCGATCCGATCGGTCTCACCGCAGGACTCGCGCTCACCTCCGGCGTCCTGTTGCTCCTCGCGGGAGCGCTCCGCCTCGGGTGGATCGTCAACTTCATCTCGCGGCCGGTCCTCCACGCATTCGTCGCGGGCCTGTCGATCTCGATCATCGTCGGGCAGCTCGACGGGCTCTTCGGCATCGAGGTCGAGGGCGAGTCCGCGGTCGCCAAGTTCCTCGACGTGCTGCGTCATCTGGTCGACGCGCACGGATTGACGACGCTGATCGGCGTCGCCGCGGTCGCCGCCATCCTGTTGCTCGAACGTGTCGCGGAACGCGTCCCCGCCGCGCTCGTGGTCGTCGTCGTCGGGATCCTCGCCGTGGTCGCGTTCGATCTGTCGGCGGAGGGTGTCGAGATCGTGGGCGACATCCCGCAGGGTCTTCCCGACGTCGGGATCCCCGACCTGAGCGGCATGCGATGGCTCGAACTGCTCGCCGGTGGCGCCGCCCTCCTGCTGGTGGGCTACTCGGAGGGATACGCCGCGGCCTCGGCGGTCGCTGCGTCCACCGACGAGGACATCGACGCGGACCAGGAGCTGATCGGATCCGGAGCGGCCAACGTCGGTGCCGGCCTGCTCGGCGGTCTGGCCGTGGGCGGCAGCCTGTCGAAGTCGGCGGCGGCCGAGGCGGCCGGCGCGCGCACCCAGGTGGCGAATCTCGTCGCCGGAGTGCTGGTGCTCGCGACGCTGCTCTTCCTCGGACCCGTCTTCGAGCGCCTTCCCGAACCGGTGCTCGCCGCAGTGGTCATCGTCGCCGTGCTGCGCTCGGCGGACCCTCGTCGCGTGCTCGCCCTCTGGCCGGTCAATCGTCTCGACTTCGCCGCCGGGCTGATCACGTTCGTCCTCGTCCTGGTGTGGGAGACGCTCCCGGCGATGATCGTCGGTGTCGCGCTCTCGCTCGCGTTCCTCGTGCGTCGCGCGAGCTTCCCCGACGTGGTCGAGCTGGCCCGCGACGACGCCGGCGTGTTCCGCCGAGCGGTCGACGTCGATTCACCGTCCGGCGCCGACGACGTCGCCGTCCTCCGGTTCGAGGCACCGCTCGTGTACGCCAACGCCGATCGGCTCCGCACCGCCGCCGACCGACTCGTCGAGAGACGCTCGGGGACCGCACGGCTGATCCTCGACGGCGAGATGATCTCCGACCTCGACACCTCGGGCGCCGAGATGCTCGTCGACCTCGACGACGAACTGGCGGCCAACGGAGTCGAGCTCCGACTCGCCCGGTTCCACGCACGGGCGCGAGCGCAGATCGCCCGGTCACATCTCGCAGGGCGATTCGCCGACCGCACGCACGCTCGATTGGAGGACGCGGTCGCGGGCTCGGCCGATCTCGGCGATCGCGACGATCGCGACGATCAGGGCGACATCTGATCGGGCGGCAGGTCACCCCAGTGTGGGTCGCGACGGTCGTCGTCTCCCGACCGCCCCCGCCGCCAGGTCCGCGCGGCGACCACACCGACCAGGGCCAGCGCCGCGATCGCGCTGAGCCACTCGATCACGACTCGTCCTCGTCGGCCGGCGCCGGGGTCGTCCACTCGACCGCGTCCGCGTACGCCCGCCGCAGCGCGTCGCCGACGATGTCGGTGCCGCGGTAGACGCCGTCAGCACCGATGGCATCGATCGCACCCGTCTCCTCGAACTGTTCGATCACCCGCTCGTTGTCGGTCACGACCATCAGTCGACTCTCGACCTCGCGTAGCGACCGCGAGTACGTGCTGAGCGTGTCGAGGAGTGTGGAGCCGGCCTCGTCGGCGCCGCGGATCCGCAGGATCACGACCGATCGCCGCGACGCGTCCGTCACCTCGGGCATCTGATCGAGGAGGACCGACGCAGTCGCGAAGAAGATCGGTCCGTACGGCTGGAGGATCACGACGTCCCCGGCTCCGAGCTCGTCGGGCGGGCTCACCTCCCTCATCCGACCGTCGTCGAGGAGCTCGATGCGTCGGGTGACCAACCGGGAGGACTGGCCGATCACGAACAGCAGCACCGACAGCGCGACACCGACGAGCACGGCGTACTGAAGCGGGATCACCATGGTCAGGACGAGCGTGATCGTCATCACCGTCAGCGGAACGGGTCCGGTGCGCGCCACGGCGAGCACACGGGCCGGCTTCACGGTGCTGATGCCCACCACGATCAGGAGACCGGCGAGTGCGGGCATCGCCACCCGCTCGACCGCGTCGGACAACACGACCACGACCAGCGCCATGACCACCGACGCGTAAAGCAGCGCCGCACGGCTGCGGGCCCCTGCGTTGACCGCGAGCGAGCTCGCCGACATCGACCCGCCGACCGGCATGCCCTGGAAGAAGCCCGACAGCAGGTTGCCCGCTCCCTGACCGACGAAGTCCTGCGACGCATCGGGCCGGCTCCCGTCGGGGTTCGGGAAGCCCGCCGACACGCCGGCACCCTGCACCAGCCCGACGAACGCCAACGACATCGCAGGCACGAGCAGACCGGGAACCTCGCCGAGGAGCGGGAGTTCGGGCAGCGGAAGCGACGCTGGCACGTCGGCGATGTCGCCGACCTCTGCCACGTCGCGGTCGAAGGCGCCGAAGATCGCAGCGAGCACGGAACCCCCGACCACGGCGACCACGAGACCCAGGGCGCCGAGCCGGGTCCGTTGCAGCCAGACGATGCCGACGATCGTCACGACGCCGACGGTGAGTGTGGGGAGATCGATCCGGCCGAGGTGGATCAACGTGTCGAGCGTGCGCGTGATCCGGCCGCCGCCGTCGGCTTCGTATCCGGTGAAGTCCTCGACCTGGCCGAGAACGATGTTGATCCCGACCGCCGTGACGAATCCGGTCATCACCGACTTCGACACGAAACGGAGCATCGACCCGAGCCGCAACAGCCCGGCGACGATCATGACGACACCGGTCAGGATCGTCAGCGTGAACAGCGACCGTGCGGGGTCGTCGCGATCGCCGAGTCCCACGTCGGCGACGATGATCGACATCGCGCCGGTCGCCTGGACCGTCATGTACGCCGTGCTGGTGAACAGCGCGCCACCCACCATGCCGAACAGATACCCGTAGAGCCCTGCGACGGGGTTGACGCCGGCGAGCAGTCCCGACGCGAGACCGTCGGGCACGCTCTCGACACCGAGGACCACGCCCGCCATCGCGTCGTCACGGGTGCTCTCACGACGAAACAGCGATCGTGGTCGCTGGATCGGGAACCTCATCGGCGTGTGAGCCTCACGAGACGACGGCGAGTCCGTCGCCCAACACCTTCGCCCCGAGCACGAGGAAGAGAACCGTCATCACCGTGTTGTTGTTCGCGATGAGCCACCCCTTGGCCGAATCGAGCGCCGGCTCCGCCCGGTCGCCGGCGACGAGCGCAGCCACGACCGGGACCACGATCGTGACCGAGGCGATCGCGACGAACACGAGGATCGTCCCGACCTCCTGGCCGGTCGACAGTCCGGCGCCGCTCACCGTCGTGGCCGCGGCGACGGTGAGGCCGAGGTTCTTCGGGTTCGGCACCGACAGGACGATCGCGAGGCCGAACGCTCGCACCGCCGTGAGGGAGTCGATCGTCGACATCCAGCTCGGCATCTCGGGGTCGCCATCGCCTCGCGGACGCGTGCGCCATTGCCTCGCCGCCAGGACGAGCAGCAGGACGCCGATCACGACCTTCGCCACCCCGCCGCTGTCGGCTTCGTCGCCCGATGCCGAGTCGAAGCCGATGGCGATGACCGCGAGCCCGACCGCGGTGAGGCCGATCAACCATCCGACGAGGAACGCCAGGCTGTTGAGCCGGGCCGACGCCGAGAACAGCATCAGGATGACGGCGATGATCGGAACGGGGCTGACGGCCACGCCGACCGCGTTGCCGAGGATCTCCCCGATCGCACCGCCCATCGCGGCGATCAGCGTCGCTGACGCTTCCCGTTGACCATCTCGAATCCGCCGCCCTCGTCGTCGTCGAGGACCCGCTTGAGCAGGACCAGCGGCAGCAGCCAGGCCCCGATCAGCGCGGCGATCCAGACGATGAGCATCGCCAGCAGCCAAGTGGTGAGGCCGTCGATCTGCAGGCTGTCGGAGATGATCGCCGTGACGATCAGGGAGACGAGAGTCGCGATCAACGCCACGCCGCCGCGCAGCGCCGACGCTCGCGACAGTGCCTGCTGGGTGAGGAACGGTTGGGCGAGCGCGTAGACGCCCGTGAAGATGATGACGGCGACGATGAACCCGCTGAACTCGAGCGACATGTCGTCGAGCACGAGGGCGGCGACGACCAACGCGATCGCATTGGTGAGAAGAGCGATTCCGACGGAGATCAGGAACCGGACCATGCGCGCAAGCTAGCCGCGCGCCGAGCGTCGGGCGAACGACCGAGCGCGCGGACGACTCAGCCGAACGTCATCCGCCGGACGTGATCTTCCGTGCGATGCGCTCGGCGACCATGACGCACCCGAGGTACGTGTTGCCGGACGGGATGGTCGGCATCGACGACGCGTCGACGACACGGAGTCCGGCCACGCCGTTCACCCGGCACTCGGCGTCGAGCACGGTCCCCATCGGAGCGGTCCCGGTCATGTGGCCGTAACTCAACGTGAGCCGGTCGAGGGCGGTCTCGACCGCATCGGGCGCCGAGAGATCGAGTGGCGTGACCGGTTCGCAGCCGAGCGCGCTCGCCGCCGTCGAACGCTCCCACGCGGCGACGCGCTCGAACCCGTGCCGGATGCGAGCGATGCCGTCGTCGGGGAGCGGAGGGGCGGTGACGACCGGCGCGTCGGCGGGGTTGTCGCCGAGTCGGACACTCCCTCGGCCGCTCGACCTCATGAGGAAGACGGCCAGCATGAACACGGTCTCGTCGACGGTCGGGGCCGACGCGATCGGGAAGGCGTGATAGTCGACGGTCGAGCCGTCGGACGCCCCGATCAGCACGACCTGGGCCGGTCCCGCGATCCCACCGCGCGGCCCGTCGTGGCGGTACGGCAGGCCGGGGCCGATGTGATCGCTCATCGTGGAGCCGACGGGCAGATCGGCACGCACCTCGATGCCGTGGTCGGTGAGATGCTCGGCGGGTCCGACGCCGGAGCGCATCAGCAGGTGCGCCGACCAGACGACCCCGGCCGAGAGGATGACCTCGTCGGCCTCGACGTGCTCGCCGTCGGCGAGCACGACGCCGATGGCCCGACCGTCGACGATCTCGACCCGCGACACCTCGGCGCCGGTCCGGATCGTGAGGGTGCCGCGATCCCGGACCTCGTCGGTGAGGTAGGCGAGGCTGGTGCTCACTCGACGACCGTCGTCGTCGATCGTCACCGGGAAGACCCCGATGCCGGGGAGCTGGGTCGGGTCGTTGATGTCGTCGACCGACCGTTCACCGACATCGACCATGCCGTCGAGGTAGGCGAGCTGGGCCCGACTCATCTCGTCGGTCCGCCAGCGACGAACGGGCAACGGCCCGTCGTCGCCGTGGATCGGCGATGCGCCGAGGTCGCGGTCGCGTTCGGCGGCGATGAAGGTCGACTCGACGTCGCTCCACCCCCATCCGTCGAGGCCCATCGCCTTCCAACCGTCGTAGTCGGGCGGCAACCCGCGCAGCGTGGCGAGCCCGTTCACGGCGGACGTCCCGCCGAGGACCCGACCCTGGAACATCGGGATCGAGCCCGTCGGCGTCAGCAGCGGACTCGGCGCGATCGGAGCGGAACCGGCCCAGGCGTCGGCGGCGTGCGCGGGGTCGAGCACGATCGAGTCGTACACGTCGTCGTCGGGACCGGCCTCGAGCAGCGTGACCGACACGTCGGCCTGCTCGCTCAGCCGCGCGGCGAGCACCGACCCCGCGGTGCCGCCGCCCACGATGGCCACCCGGTGTGTCATCGCAGCGGGCTCGTCGCCGGATCTCGCAGCGGCAGCAGCGCATCCATCAGGTTGGCCGGCGTCGAGATGCCGACGATCCAGACCATCCGCTCGGTCATCTCACCCTCCGCGTGCACGGCTCCGGCGGGAAGCACGAGCTTGTCGCCCGGGCCGAGGTCGATGCGCTCGCCGTCGGCGTCGAGGACGTAGCCGTGACCCTCGAGGACGTAGCCGCAGTTGTCGACGTCGTGCCAGTGCAGCGGGAGTTCCTCACCGCGTTCCGACACGTAGGTTGTCGGCCACAGGTCATGCGCCGAGAGGTCGGCGAGCGCCTCCTCCTTGGAGGCGAATGCACCGCGCACGACGCGCATGGGTCCCGGTTCGAGCGCCATTCCTGCTCCTTCGCGTCGGCCATCTCCCCGGTCGCGGAAGGTAGCACCGGACCCTCGAGAGGTGGCTGGCGGCGCGCGATGCGCTCGCCTACGGTCCGGTCCGTGAGGAGCACGGCATGAAGACGAACCGGACGCTCCTCATCGCTGCGGCACTCGCGACGGCGGTCGTGGTGATCGCGCTCGTGGTCGCGTTCTGGCCGTCCGACGACGAGTCCGCCGATCTGGAGGGGACGTCGTGGCGGCTCGACGCGATCGTGGTCGACGGCGAGGAGCTCTCGTTGATCGACGGCACGTCGGCGTCGATCTCGTTCGCGGACGGTGAGGTGCAGGGGGTCGGAGGGTGCAACTCGTTCTTCGGTGGCTACGAGACCGACGACGACGAGATCACGCTCGGACCGCTCGCCTCGACCGAGATGTTCTGTGACGAGCCGACCGGCACCTCCGACCAGGAGACCGAGATCCTGTTGCGGCTCGATCAGACGTCGACGTATCGCATCGAGGACGGCCGGTTGATCCTCGCCGACGCGTCCGACGACCTCCTCGTCTTCTCCCCGGTCTGACGCCGGGCGGACCCGCTACCGGATCCGATCGAGCAGAACGGTCTGTCCGGAACGTACGCTCGGAACGTGGTGAGGACGCGTCCGGAGACGAGCGCCGTCGACGGGTCGACACGGCCGGGTGGCGCGCGCGAACGGATCCTCGACGCAGCCGGTCGACTCTTCTACGAGCACGGGTTCGCGGCCGTCGGAATCGATCGGATCATCGCCGAGGCCGGCGTCGCCAAGGCCAGCCTGTACGCACACTTCGCGTCGAAGGACGATCTCGTCGTCGCCTACCTCCGACAGTCCGACGATGCGTTCTGGAGCTGGATCGACGGAGCCGTACCGGCCGACGCCGAACCGGCCGAGGCACTCGTGGCGATCTTCGAGCTCGTCGAGCAGCAGGCGACCGCACCCGGCTGCTTCGGCTGCACCTTCCAGGTGACGGCGGCCGAGTTCCCCGACCGGGACCACCCGGCGCATGTGGTCGCGGCCGAGCACAAGCGGGCGGCCCTCGAGCGTTTCGAAGCACTCGCCCGCGAGGCTGGCCTCCGCGATCCGGCGAAGCTCGCGGCCCACCTGCTCGTGATGATGGACGGCGCCTGGGCGGCGACCCGCATGTTCGGCGCCGACAACCACCTGACCGATTTCGGCAACCTCGCCCGCACCCTGGTGGACGCGCACCGCTGATCCGCGCTAGACAGACCTGTCTGTACACATCGTTGATCCGTCGATGACGGACAGGACGCCGGAGAGAGGGAGCGTCTCGTGAGAATTGCAGTCCTGGGAACCGGGATGGTCGGGCAGAGCCTCGCCGGCGGCTTCGCCCGTGTCGGCCACGACGTCGTGATCGGCACTCGGGATCCCGGTGCGACGATCGCACGTCGCGAGCCCGACGCGATGGGTGCGCCGGGCTTCGGGGTCTGGTACGACGATCACAGCGAC
>JBCCTP010000035.1:0-17910 GCA_039198505.1 Actinomycetota bacterium
ACTCTCGATACTCGCCGCGGAGACGGCGACCATCGTGATGATCCCGACGGTCCAGAGGGCGAGTCGCACCCGGTCGACCCGAGCCCGGGTCCGGACCAGCGACCACGTGCCGGCGAACGCGGAGCGGACGTTCACCTCGTCACCCCGGCGAGACGCTCGGGCTCGTCGTGTCCGTCGCCGCGGTCGTCGTCGTGGCTGTAGTGCCGCATGAAGATCTCCTCGAGCGTCGGTGGTGCCGACTGCAGACTGATCACACCCGCCGAGCCGAGGCGGGCCATCGCGTCGTCGAGGTGGGAGTCGTCGACCTCGAACTCGATGCGATCGCCGTCGACCTGGACCGACGAGACACCGCTGAGATCGGACAGCTCGACGGGTCGGCGGGTCCGAGCGGCGACGCTGGTGTGCTTCACGTGACGCAGCTCGGCGAGGGTCCCCGACTCGACGGTGCGACCGGCGCGGATGATGCTCACCCGGCGACAGAGCTTCTCGACCTCGGCGAGGATGTGGCTCGACAGCAGCACCGTCGTCCCGTTGTCGGCCGCTTCGCGGACACAGTCCTGGAAGGTCGACTCCATCAAGGGGTCGAGGCCCGAGGTCGGTTCGTCGAGGACGAGCAGCTCGACGTCGGACGCGAGCGCCGCGATGAGGCCGACCTTCTGGCGGTTCCCCTTCGAGTAGGTACCGGCCTTGCGTGTGGGGTCGAGCTCGAATCGTTCGACGAGCGTGTCCCTCCGACTTCGATCGAGGCGACCGCGGAGTCGAGCGAGCAGATCGATCGTCTCACCACCGGTCAGCTTGGGCCAGAGGCTGACATCGCCGGGGACGTACGCGAGTCGACGATGCAGTTCGACGGCGTCGCGCCACGGATCGCCACCGAGGAGCCGCAGCGTGCCCGAGTCGGCGCGCAGCATCCCGAGCAGCACGCGGATCGCCGTGGACTTGCCTGCGCCGTTCGGGCCCAGGAACCCGAGGATCTCGCCTCGCCCGAGGGTGAGGTCGAGGCCGTCGAGTGCTCGCACGTCGCCGAAGGTCTTGACGACGTCGACCATCTCGATCACGAGGTCGTCGGACGCCGGAGAGGCCGGGGCTCCCGGATGGGGCGATGAGGTCGGTGCGCTGTCGGTCATGTCGGTTCCGTTCCGTCGGGGGGCGCGACGAGCACGCCGTGGGTGAGGAGATCGAGTTCGGCGACCGCCCATCGCTCGGTGATCTCGGGTTCGTCGATCGCGGCGCCGAGGTAGCGCTCGACGTGCTGGCGGAGCAGCACCACGCCGATGTCCATCGCGAGCAGGAGCACGGCCTGCATCTGCGGGTCGTCGGCAGGTCGAGCGAGGCCCGCGTCGGCCATCTCGGTCATGCCCCGCTCGGTGAGTCCGATCATCCAGTCGAACCACCGGTTTCCGGCGTCACCACCGTCGTGGAGGACTCGACCGACGTAGCTCACCGCCGGGCCCGCCGTCTCGGACGCGAGCAGCTCGGTCAGACCGGTCTCGCGATCGTCGGCCGACAGCGCTGCGACCGCCTGTTGGATCGCATCCATCACCTCGTCGTCGCAGGCGGCGAGCAGTCCGGCCTTGGATCCGAAGTGGTGCATCACGAGCGCGGGCGACACGTCGGCGGCCGACGCGACGTCGCGGACCGTCGCCGAACGGGCCCCGTCCCGGCCGACGAGTCGAATCGCCTCCGCCACGATCCGGACACGCGCGCCGGCCGGTGGAGAGTCGTCGGTCGACGGCGACAGCTCACGGGTAGCCGACGCTGAACACATGTTCAGCATGTTGGCTGAACATATGTTCAGCCGTCAAGTGGTTCGTGAGCGGACGATCGAATCAGTCGACGGGACGATCCCACTCGTCGGGATGATCGAGCTCGGGATCGTGCGGGACGTCGCCGACCCTCCTCGCGATCATCCGCTTCGCGAACTTGTCGACGCCGGTGGTCTTCTTCGACAGGCCGCGGTTGGCGAGGAGTCCGAACGCCTGGTTGGCGAGCTCCTTGGTGCGCTGCTCGAGCTCGGTGCGTGTGGTCATCGTCGTCCGTCCCGCGCCGTCAGCCCTCGAGCGTGGTCCGGCCCATGCCGTCGGGGGCGTCACACGGCAGCAGCCGCCCGGGATACCCCTTGAAGTGCGGGATGCCCTGCTCGACGTCGAGGAGGTCGGCGGCGTCGGACGTGAGCACGGCGTCGGACGAGACGAACGACCCGGCGAGGTCGACCCGGCCGCGCGTCTCGGGGTACCACCAACCGTGGGGCACACGGACGTGGCCTCGACGCATGTGGGACTGGAACTCGACCTTCGCGGTCACCTGTCCGTACTCGGTCTCGAGGCGGGCCCATTCACCTTCGACCAGCGCGTCGCGCTCCGCATCGTCGGGATGCACGAAGAACTTCGGCGACGGGGAGCGGCGTCGCAACACGCCGATGTTGCGCTGCCCCGTCTGGAAGAACGGATCTTCGCGGACACCCGAGAACACCAGGTACGGGAACTCGTCGGTCGGCTGCGGCTTCTCGCGGACGTACGGCAGCGGGTCGAAGCCGAGGTCGGCGAGGATCGACGACGACAGTTCGACCTTTCCCGACGGCGTGGCGAAACCGGTCGACCGGTACGTGCGGTACCGCGGAGTCGGCGCTTCGCTCACGACCGAGTCGCGGAACTCCTGCCAGGTGCGACCCGACGGCTCGAGTCGGTGGTCGAGCAGCTCCTCGAGGCTGTTCCAGGCGAAGTACTCGTCGAACCCGAAACGTCGGCCGAGGTCGCTCCAGAACCGGAACGTCGAGCTGAGCTCACTCGACGGCGTGACCACCTGCTCGGACAGGGTGAGTCGGCTGGTCCACGCCCAACTGTCGGCGATGTGGTTCCGCTCGGTAAAGACGTCGCCGGGAAGGACGTAGTCGGCGAGCATCGCCGTGGGCGTCATGAAGATCTCGTGGGCGACGACGAGGTCCTGATTCATCATCGCCCGATGGATCTGGTGCTGGTTCGCGTAGGACAGCAGCGTGTTGTTGCCCAGCGTGAAGAACGCCTTGACCGGATACGGGTCGCCGTCGGCCATCGCCCGGAACACCTCGGGCGGGCTCGCCATGTGGCACCCCATCACCTGATCGACCCAGGGTTGCCCCCACACCCGCTCCATGTGCGGGCGGAGGATCTCGGCGGTGCGGTACGTGAAGACCGGATGGGTGTCGTATCCGAGCTGCTTGGCCCGCTGCTCGGGCGAGATCGCGTCGTGGAGCTGGAGCTCGGCTTCGGTCCGATAGTTCGGGTTGAGGCCGTGGAGGAGCTCGCCGCCGACGACGTCGAGGTTCCCGGTGATCGCCCGGAGGATCCCCTGCAGCCGGATCGCCGAGGTCGAGTCGAGCTGCATGTCGGTGATCGGGGTCCACGGGATGCAGGCACCGTCGGCGGTGGCGTAGAGCCGGGCCGCCTCCGCGATCTCCTCGGCGGGGACGCCGCAGATGTCGGCGACGCGATCGAGCGGATACTCCTCGACGCGGGCTCGGAGTTCGTCGAAACCGACGCACCACTCGTCGACGAAGTCGGCGTCGTACAGGTTCTCGTCGAGGATCACCCGCAACCAGCCGAAGAGGAGCGCGGCGTCGGTCCCGGACCTGATCTGGAGGTGGATGGTCGCCTTCTCGGCCTGCTCCGAGACACGCGGGTCGACGACGATCGACGCCGCCCCCTGCTTCCGCGCCGCCTCGATCTGGTTGAAGATGGGGGTCCACGAGTGTTTCCGCGGGTTGTGACCCAGTAGGACGATGCAGCTGCTGTTCGCGATGTCGGCGAACGGCATCCAACCGTGAGTGAGCCGGTTGACCGCGGCGGTGTTCCCGGCGCACAGCGAGACCCCCGAGATCCAGTTCGGCGACCCGAGCAGGTTCATGAATCGACGGTCGACGCCATGGGTGGTCTGCGTGTTCCACCCCGAGGTCGACACGGCGAACGCCTCGGGGCCGTACGTGTCGACGACGGTCCGCAACCGCTCGGCGATCTCGTCGAGCGCCTGCTCGTAGGAGATCTCCTCCCACCGATCCTCACCCCGTTCACCCACGCGCTTGAGGGGCACACGGAGTCGCTCGGCATGGTTGTGGATGTGCGGGGCGGCGGTGCCCTTGTAACAGACGTTGCGAGCCATTGCCGGCGAGTCGTGCTGGAGGACCTGCACGACCCGGCCGTCACGGGCGACCGATCGGAGCTGACACCCGATGTCGCAGATCGTGCAGACCGAGTAGCCGACGCGTTCGCCGGTGGCGGCCGATGCGTCGCCGGCGTCGGACGGGGCGGGTTCGGTGAGGGTCATGACGGGTCTCCGGTCTGCGAGTCGTGGGTACGGGCGAGGTCGCGCAGGCGGTCGAGGACGATCTCCTCGTGGCCGAGCGGGCCTCCGGTGGTGGCGCGGCCGAGAGCGAGCCCGAGGATCGTCTCGCGCACCGTGAGGTACAGCGAGCGGGCCTCGGCGTCGGGGACGAGCGACGTGCGCTCGTCGGGGCCGACGAGTTTGGCGAACCGTTCGACGACGGGTCCGATGGCAGCCCCGAGCTCGGGGTCGTTCGCAGCGGCGAGCCACGCCTCGATCACGATCTTGAAGCGGCCACGTTCGACGACGCTCCAGGCGACGTCGACCAGGTCGGACATCGACGCGAGTTCGACTCCGTCGATCGACGCCTGCAGTTCGCCGTAGTGGACGTCGAGCGCCTCGGCGAGCAGCGCCGGCAGCCCGCCGAAGTGGTGGACGAGGGCTCCGCGCGTGACACCGGCGCGCTCGCACACGGCCACCGAGGTGGTGGCCGCCCATCCGCGCTCGTCGAGCAGCGCCAGCGTCGACTCGATCAGCGCGGCACGTGTCGCCTCGGTCCGCTCGACCTGGGTTCGAGGTGCCATCGCCGGAACCTACCACATACATACATCGATGTATGTAAATTCATGTTCACATCATGGTGATGATGTAACATGCCGAGCCGTGCCGAAGATCGTCGATCGGGACCAGAAGCGCGGCGAGCTGCTCGACGCCGCCGTCGACGCCATCGCAGAGCGCGGTCTCGACGGGGTGAAGCTCGCCGACATCGCGGCCGGCGCCGGAGTCACGACCGGAGCGATCGGCCACTACTTCCGCGACAAGAACGACGTGCTGGTCGCCGCCCTGGAGCACCTCTCCGCCCAGCTGCGCTCGGACGGCGGATCGGCCATGACCTACTTCCACGGTGATCTCGGGCTGTTCCTGCCCACGACCGACACCGCCCGGCGCCTGTGGAGGGTCTGGCTCGCATACTGCGGTGCTGCGCCGTCGTCCGCCGATCTGCTCGACGCGTACCGCCGCTTCTACTCCTCGATCGAGGGCGACATCGCCGACCACCTGCGCGTGCGGGGCGTCGGCGACGCCGACCAGCTGGCCGGCACCATCGTCGCCGCGGTCGACGGCATCGGCCTCTGCGCCACCGTCGCCCCCGATCTGTGGCCCGAGGAGCGTCAGATCGCCACGATCCGGACCGTCCTCGACTCGCTGGCCGTCCCCACCCACTCCCCCGAGTCCGCACCATCCGAACTCGCACCATCCAGGTCCGAGCCGTCCCCACTCACCGGAGTCACGTCATGAACGACATCGTCCACCTCGCGGCCGCCGACGCATCACCCGACGCGGTGTCCGAACTCATCGACCAGCACGGCGGGCTCATCGTCGACGACGTGCTCGACGCCGACACGCTCGAACGCCTCGACACCGAACTCACCCCGTACCTCGCCGCGTGCGCGACGGGGACCAACACCTTCGCCGGTCACCAGACGAAGCGCGTCGGCGCGTTGCTCGCCCGCTCGGCGACATCTCGGGAGCTGGCCGTGCATCCACTGGTCAACGCGTCGGCGGCGACCTATCTGGCTCCCTACTGCGACTCACACCAACTGCACTTCACGCAGGCGGTCAGCATCGGGCGCGGCCAGGGCGAACAGCCACTCCACCGCGATCGAGGCGTCTGGGGATCGGCGCTCAATCGGTCGGTCGAGACGCAGTTCAGCACCATCTGGGCGCTCACCGAATTCACCCGCGAGAACGGAGCCACTCGCTTCGTCCCCGGCTCGCACCGGTGGGAGAAGGACCGCCTCCCGACCGACGACGAGATGCGGTACGCCGAGATGCGCGCCGGCTCGGTGCTGCTCTACAACGGCACCGTCCTCCACGGTGGCGGCCGCAACGAGACGTCGGACGACCGGATCGGCGTGCTCATCCACTACACCCTCAACTGGCTGCGCCAGGAGGAGAACCAGTACTTGTCGTGCCCGCCACACATCGCACGTGACCTGTCGCCCGAGCTGCGCGAGTTGATCGGGTACTCCCTCGGCGGGCCGGTGCTCGGCTTCTACTCGACCCCCGGCGAACCGGGCGAGGGCGTCGAACTCGCGCCGCCCACGATGTTGTTCGGAGACGGTGCGACCGGCGTTGGCGACCTCGACGGCGCCGAGTTCTACGATCCGGTCGGAGCCGACGCATGAACCTCGACCACCTCACGATCCCCGGGCGCCCCGGCGCCAGAGTGAGTGCGTTCACCGACGACGTGCTCGGCACGGCCGACGCCGTCGAGCTCGCCGGCCGGGTCGCCAGCGGTGACGTGACCAGCGCCGAGCTCGTCGACGCCGCGATCGCCCGCGCCGAACGGGTGAATCCCGACCTCAACGCGGTCGCCACCTGGGACGTCGAGCGAGCCCGTGAGCAGGCCAGCGACGACACTCCCGACGGAGTGCTCGGCGGTGTCCCGACGTTCATCAAGGGGTTGTCGGCGTACGCCGGCCTCCCGAACCGCTGGGGATCACGAGCGACCCCCGACACGCCGGCACCAGAGCACGGCCCCGAGGTCGAACACGTGCTCTCCACCGGACTCGTGAGCCTCGGGCTGAGCACCGCACCCGAGTTCGGGCTCACCGCGACCACCGAGTCGGCACTGACCGGCATCACCCGTAACCCGTGGAGCCTCGCGCACTCGACCGGCGGCTCGTCGGGCGGATCGGCCGCCATGGTCGCCGCCGGTGTGGTCCCGATCGCCCACGCGAACGACGGCGGTGGATCGATTCGCATCCCGGCAGCGTGTTGCGGTCTCGTCGGCCTCAAGCCGTCGCGGGGCCGGATCGCGTCCGAACCCCTCCCGAAGGTGTTCCCGGTCGACTTCCCGATCGACGGCGTCGTCTCGCGCACGGTCCGCGACACGGCGGCCTTCCTGGCCGGCGCGGAGCAGCACCGACCGGGCCCGGGTCTGCGACCGATCGGCGACGTGACCGGTCCCTCCGAGCGACGCCTGCGCATCGGCGTCATCGCACAGCGCGACGACGGAGCGAACCACGACAGCGTCACGTCGTCCGAGTTGCTCCGGGTCGCCGCGCTGCTCGAGGAACTCGGTCACGAGGTCGAGGTGATCCCGAGCCCGTTCCCCGAACACCTGGGCGACGACTTCATCCTCATGTGGTCGATGTTCCCGACGCTGCTCTGGCACGGCGGCGCCAAGCTCTTCGGCGAGGGTTTCGATCGCGATCGACTCGAACCGTTCGCGCAGTGGCTCGTGACCTACTTCCGTCGGCGAGCGGCCACGGCACCGCGACGATTCCGCCGACTGCGCAAGTTCGTCGACCGGTACCCGCAGGCGTACGCAGGGCACGACGTCCTGCTGAACCCCACGCTCGGTGGCCCGCTCCATCGGATCGGATACCTCTCGCCCGACCTCCCCGGTGAGGTGCATCTCGCCCGAGTCCGGGCACACGTGTCGACGACGTTCATCCACAACGCTGGTGGTGGGCCGGCGGTCTCGCTCCCGCTGGCGCAGGACGCCGACGGTCTCCCGATGGGGATGCAGTTCGCCGCCGGCGTGGGTGACGAGGCGACGCTGCTCGCGCTCGCGTTCGAGCTCGAGCAGGCTCACCCCTGGCCGACACTGGCCATGTCCGCCTGACGTCATGTCCGCCTGACGTCACCAGCACGAACCCGCCCTGTTCCGAAACAGCACGTCTGGTGCCGGGCCCGATTCGTGCTGTTCTCCGCACATCTGGGCCGGCCGGTCAGAATGGCGGTGTGAGCCTCGACGGTGTGCATGCAGTCGTCACCGGGTCCGGCGCGGGGATCGGACGCGCGTGCGCCGTCCGCCTCGCCGGCGATGGTGCCGACGTGACCGTCATGGACATCGACGAGGCCGGCCTCGCCGAGACCGCCGCACTGGTCGAGGAGACCGGACGGAGGTGCGTGCCCCTGGCGGTGGACCTCCTCGATCGGGCGGCGATCGTCGACTCGTTCGCACGCGCGAAGGCCGAGCTCGGACCGGTCGGCGTCCTCCACAGCAACGCCGGCGGAGGCGCAGGTGTCGAGGTGCGCACGTTCGCCAAGTCGACACCCGAGCAGTGGGACGCGATGTCGGCCTTGAACCTGACGCAGAACATCGACTGCGCCCGCCAGGTGATCGGCGACATGATCGAGGCCCGCTGGGGTCGGATCATCGTCACGTCGTCGGAGATGGCGTTCCGCACCGGCTTCGGAATGGCCGACTACTCGGCTTCGAAGGCCGGCTTGCTCGGGTTCGTGCGCAACCTCGCCCACGAAGTCGGCCGATACGAGGTGACCGTGAACGCGGTGTGCCCCGGAGCCACACGCACCCAGCTGTCGGACTCGATGTCGGACGAACACCGTCAGCAGGTCGTCCAGCAGATTCCGCTCGGGCGCTACGGCGAGCCCGACGAGATCGCCCACGCGGTGTCGTTCCTCGCGAGCCGTGGAGCGTCGTACGTGACCGGCGAGTCGCTGATGGTCACCGGGGGCCGCACGATGCACTGACGACGCCGACCCGAAACAGCACGAATCCGACCCGGCACCAGACGTGCTGTTCTATGCGAGGCCGTGGATCTCGGAGGTGGGGGCGATGCGGCGGAGGCCGCGGTAGGCGTCGGCGGGGGTACGGCCTTCGTTCACCACGCCGTCGACCTCGCGGGCGATCGGCATGTCGACGCCGTGTTCCTCGGCGAGCTCACACACGACACGCGACGACTTCACACCCTCGGCGACCATCTTCATCTCGGACGTGATCTGCTCGATCGTCTTGCCCTCCGCCAGGTGTTGACCGACGGTTCGGTTCCGGCTGAGCGGGCTGGAACACGTGGCCATGAGGTCGCCGAGTCCGGTGAGCCCGGCGAACGTGAGCGGATCGGCGCCCATCGCCTCGCCCAGCCGGATCATCTCGGCGAGTCCGCGGGTGACCACCATGGCCTTCGTGTTGTCGCCGACGCCGAGCCCCTCGGCCATGCCGGCGGCGATGGCGACCACGTTCTTGAGCGCCCCACCGAGCTCGGAACCGACGACGTCGAGGTTGGTGTAGACCCGGAACGTCGTCGACGTGAAGATCGTCTGCAGCGACCCGGCGAGCCGCTGGTCGGGCAGAGCGATCGCAGCGGCCGCGGCGTACCCCTGGAGCACCTCACGGGCGAGGTTCGGGCCCGCCAGCACGCCCGCCGGGTGACCGGGCAGGACCTCCTCGATGACCTGGGTCATCCGGAGACGTGTCGACTGCTCGATCCCCTTCGTGAGGCTGATCACCGGGATCCACGGGCGCAGGTGCGGCTTGACGTCCTCCAGCGCCGCACGGAAGCCGTGGCTCGGCACACCGACCACGACGACGTCCGCATCGCTGACCGCGCCCGGGAGCGATCCGGTCGCCCGGAGGTTCTCGGGGAGCTTCAGCCCCGAGAGGTAGTCGATGTTCTCGTTCTTCTCGTTGATGACGTCGGCCAGCTCGGGCCGGCGCGACCACAGGGTCGTATCGGTGTTGCGTGCCGCGAGTGCGGCGACCGTGGTTCCCCACGATCCGGCTCCCAGCACGGCGACTCGTGCGTCACGACTCATGACTCAGGCCGGCTGCAACTCGGCGAAGCGGACCCGGGCCGCCTGCACGTCGGACAGGTGGGCCTCGGTCCAGTCGCGCATCGCCGCGAGCGGCTCGGTGACGGTGAGCCCGAGATCGGTGAGCGAGTACTCGACCTGCGGCGGACGCATGCGGACCAGGACCTCGCGGTGGACGAGCCCGTCCTGTTCGAGCCGGCGCAGCGTCTGGGTGAGCATCTTCTGCGTGATGCCCGGGATCGCCCGACGCAGCTGCCCGAAGCGGTGCGGACCCTCCTCGAGCTTCCCGATGATGAGCGCCGACCACTTCGACGCCACGAGGTCGAGGATGTCGCGACACGGACACTCCGCTGAGTACAAGTCGCCCACCTTGGTGGTTTCCATCGGGTACCTATCTCCTCTGAGGGTGCCTTCTTGCCGGCCGAAACCACGCTCATGATGATGGAGAGCGACGTCGGGCGCAACCCCGCTCTGACGGTCGGAACGACGCCACCACCACGCCCGCCTCCTCATGACCATCACCCCGCCTCCCCCCACCGAGACCCGCTTCGCTCCCATCAACCGGGCGTACGGCGACGTCTTCCGACCGAACCGCCTGTCGGTCGGGCTCGTGATCCCCATCGAGACGTACGCAGGACCCGTCCCGACGATGGAGCGGCACGTCGAACGCGTTCGGCTCGCCGAGGATCTCGGGTTCACCGCCGTCTGGATGCGCGACGTGCCCTTCAACGTCGTCTCGTTCGGCGATGCCGGGCAGACCTTCGACCCGTTCGTGTACCTCGGACTCCTCGCCGGTGCAACGAACCGGATCGCGCTCGGCGTGGCGAGCATCATCCTCCCGCTCCGCCACCCCGCCCATGTCGCGAAGGCCGCGGCGAGCGCCGACGTGCTCTCGGGCGGCCGGCTGCTCCTCGGCGTGGCGTCGGGCGACCGACCCGACGAGTTCCCCGCGATGGCGGTGCCGTACGAGGAGCGGGGAGCGCGCTTTCGCGCGGCGTTCGACTACCTGACGCGGATGAGCCAGCGCGCACCGGCGGTCGAGAGCCCGTACGGGCGGACCCACCACCTGATGGACCTGCTCCCCAAGCCGACGGGCGGCCGCACACCGCTCCTCATCACCGGCTCGAGTCAGCAGTCACCGGACTGGATCGCGGGCCACGGCGACGGGTGGATGACGTATCCGCGCGCCCGGGTCGCCGACCAGGCTCGGGTGGTCGCCGACTGGCGGGACCGGGTCGACGCAGCGGGCCGCGACCCGAAGCCGGTCATGCAGCCGCTGTACGTCGACCTCGATCCCGATCCGGGCGCGTCCGCCCGACCGATCCACCTCGGCGCTCGGATCGGCGCCGATCGCCTGCGCGACCACCTCGCCGAGCTGCAGGACGTCGGCATCAACCACGTCGCGCTGAATCTCCGGTTCCACCGCGGATCGGTCGAGGACGCGCTCGCCGTCATCGCCGACCGCGTGCTCCCCCACTTCCACGACACCGGCGGGAACAGCACGGCGACCGACCACGCCGCCCGGACTCCCGCACACGTCACCACCGACACCGAAACCGACACCGGCACGAACCAGGAGACCTCCACCCGATGAGCACCATTGCGATCACCGGCTCGACCGACGGGCTCGGGCTCGCCACGGCCCGCCGCCTCGCCCGTGAGGGCCACGACGTCGTCCTCCACGGCCGCAGCTCGACCAAGCTCGACGCCGCCCGCTCCCAGGTCGAGATCGAACGGCCGGGTGCCGTGGTCGCCGCACTCGCCGCCGACCTGTCCGACCTCTCGGCGGTCGACGAACTCGCGACCCGCATCCTCGACTCGGTCGACTCGCTCGACGTCCTGATCAACAATGCCGGCGTCTTTCGTACGCCCTCGCCGATGACCACGGCGGGACTCGACGTCCGCTTCGTCGTGAACACGCTCGCGCCGTATCGGCTCACCCGACTCGTCGCGCCGGCGATGACGGCGAGTGGACGGATCGTCAACCTGTCGTCGGCGGCGCAGGCCCCCGTCGACACCGGCGCGATGCGAGGGCGCACCGCGCTCGACGCGGGCACGGCCTATGCGCAGAGCAAACTCGCGCTGACGATGTGGTCGCGACACCTGTCCGACGAGTTCGGCGCCAGTGGGCCGGTCATCGTCGCTGTGAATCCGGGCTCGTTCCTCGCCACGAAGATGGTCGCCGAGGGCTACGGCGTGGAGGGCCACGACATCTCGACCGGTGTGGACATCCTCGTGCGAGCGTCGACGAGCCCCGAATTCGCCGACGCATCGGGCGCCTACTTCGACAACGACGCCGGCCGCTTCGCCCACCCACATCCCGACGCTCTCGACCAGGAGAAGAACACGGCGTTGGTGGCGGTCCTCGACGAGCTCCTCGCCGCCGACGGCTGAGTCCCTCCGCCACGCCGAGTGGCCGGACGACTCCACCACCACGACGAGCGCACGGTCGCACGAGCGGGCAGTATCGGGAGTCGAACTCCGGCCTCCTCGTGTCCTCACCACCCTCGACCACCGCAGCCGCGCGTCGGCGTCTCTGGATGCGTGGTGCGGTCGCGCTGTCGCTCGGACTGGGTGCCGTCGGGGTGGGTGCGTTGCTCGCCCGGGCGACGTCCGACTCCGACACCGACCCGTCGACCGCCGACCCGTCGACCGGTGACGCGGCGGCGAGCGGCGACGTGTTCACGGCGGACCCCGACGACCCGGCGGGCTCGGTCGTGTGGACGGTTCCACCGGTCACTCCACCCAGCACGGCCACCACCGACGGTGCGCCCGATGCGACGACACCGACCACGGCCGCTCCGGTCACCGCCGCCGCGGACACGACCGCGGCGCCCGACGCCGCGTCGCCGACGACCGTTCCGCCGTCGACCGTTCCGCCGTCGACGGTTCCGCCGTTCCCCGACGGCGGCCTCTGCGGTCCGGCACCGATCGCGATCGGGGAGCTGATCGACGCGTCGACTCAACCCCACGACCGGCCGATCCCCGTCATCCCCGACCACTGGTCGTTCGCCCTCGGACCCACGGCCGACGAGGGCGTCGGGAACCCGATCCCGTCGGGCTCCCGGTACATGAACCCGTGGAACCACATCTATGAAGGCGCGGGCACCGTGGAGATGGGTCGCGTGTGCGTCGCCGTTCGGCAGAGCGGCGTGTGGACGGTGCACGACTTCGGGCCGATGTGCATCGCCGTCCAGACCGACGACTTCGGCAACTGGGGCGGTCCCGACACCGGCGTGTGCGAGGGCGACATCGCCCGGTACGCGGTCGAACCGGGCGTGTTCACGCACGGGTGGCCCGACAGCGGGTGGGCAGAGATCGTCGGAGGGTCCGGAACGGTGGAATACGTCCTCTCCTGGGGGTCGGTGCGCGGCGAGGGGAGCCTCTACCACTGCGGCATCGACCGGCGGAACCGCGGTGAGACGGGCGTGATCACGCCGATGGCCCACGGCCGAGCGTTCGTCGTCGACAGCGACTGGCGCTCCTGCATCGCCCACAACATGAGCGAGCCCCAGGTACTCGAGCTCTGCGCAGCCGGCGAGCTGCCCCCGAGCTTTCCGTTGGTCGGCGGCTGCGAACGGTCCTGAGCCCCGTCGCGTCGGTCCGGCACCCGACGCTTCGACGCTCCGACGCTCCGACGCTCCGACGCCCTGGCCCCTCGGGAAGTACGTTCGGGAACGGGACGAATCGAGGATCGCGACATGAACAGGGCAGCAGACGACGCTCACGGCATGCCGAGCCTCGGCACACCCGCAGGAGCCGACAACTACACCCGTGACGGTCGACTGCGACGATCGTTCTACGAGGCCGAACTCGAACGCCTCCAGACCGAACTGGTCAAGCTGCAGTACTGGGTGCAGCACGCCGGACTGCGGGTCCTGATCATCTTCGAGGGACGAGGGTCGGCCGGGAAGGGCGGCGTGATCAAGCGGATCAGCGAGAGGACGAGTCCCCGGATCGTGCGGACCGAGGCGCTCCCGAAGCCGACCGAGCGTGAGAAGACCCAGTGGTACTTCCAGCGATACGTCCCACTCCTGCCCTCGGGCGGGGAGATCGTGCTGTTCGATCGCAGCTGGTACAACCGCTCGAACGTCGAGTGGGTGATGGGGTTCTGCACCGAGGCACAGCATCAGGAGTTCCTGCGCACCTGCCCGGAGTTCGAACGGATGCTCGTCCGCTCGGGGATCATCCTGCTCAAGTACTGGTTCTCCGTCAGCTACGACGAACAGGAGCGGCGATTCCGGGCGCGCAACGAGGAACCGATCAAGCGCTGGAAGCTGTCCGACATGGACCTCGAGGAACACCGCCGCTACGTGCGGTACTCGATGGCGAAGGACACGACGTTCCAATACACCGACATCAAGCAGGCTCCGTGGTACGTGGTGCCGTCCGACGACAAGCGACGCGCCCGCCTCAACTGCATGAGCCACATCCTCGGGAGCGTGCCCTACGAGGACATCGTCCCCGACCCGGTCGCCCTTCCCGCGCGCATCGAGGAGCCGTACATCCGTCCACCGGTCGCCGACCAGACGTTCGTCCCGCAGCGGTACTGACCCGCAGCGACCCACCGACGGAGTGACGTGACGTACACCGAGATCAGCTACGACGTCGAGGGCCACGTGGGCGTGCTCACGCTGCGACGTCCCGAGGCGCGCAACGCGCTCACGCACACGACTTACGCCGAACTCGAGGACGCAGTGCGCACCACCACCGAGCGGTGCCTCGTCATCACCGGCGCCGACCCGGCCTTCTGCTCCGGCGACGACGTCAAGCAGATCATGGTCGCCGAGGGCGACCGCGTGTCCGAACGGCTGGAACGCGAGCCACGCATCACGCCGGCCGCCGACGCTCTGCTCACCACCGACGTGCCCGTCATCGCCGCCGTCAACGGCGCCGCCGTCGGCTGGGGCATGGAGCTGGCGCTCATGGCCGACATCCGAGTCGCCTCCGACCGAGCGAAGTTCGGCGAGCTCTTCGTCAAGCGGGGTCTCAACTGCGACGTGCCCGGCCTCGGGCGACTCGCCGCGGTCGCCGGCCGAGAGGTGGCGGCCGAGCTGCTCTTCACCGGACGGGTCGTCGATGCCTCCGAGGCCGAACGTCTCCGCCTGATCTCTCGGGTCGTGGCGCACGACGAGCTCATGCCGACTGCGCTCGGCCTCGCTCACGAGATCGCGGCGAACCCGCCGCTCGCGGTGCAGCGGCTGAAGGCCGGTCTGCGCACGGCGCTCGACCCCGACTGGGACGAGCTCGGACGATGGGTCGGTGCGAGCCTCGCCGAGCTGTTCCGCACCGAGGACCACCGCGAGGGTGTCGCCGCCTTCCTCGAACGCCGCGAGCCCCGGTACACCGGCCGCTGACCCGACGGCCGTTCGGCCCCACCGCGCGGCTGACACCTTTTCGACGCGAAATCGCAACGTTTCTGTCACGCGCGGTCGCGTCCGGACACACACCCCACGACGGCGGGGCGGCGCCACCCATCCGGGCAATCGACTCACCGAGGAGCCGTCGTGTCAGCACCCACGTCCGCAGATCGAGACGCACGTCGCCGGGAACGGCGGCGCACCCGCACCGCAGCCGGCCTCGCGGTGGCGGCGGTGCTCGCCGGCATCGTCGTGGCGCAGCCCTTCGTCGACGCCGACCCCGACACGGGCGTCGGGCCACTGACGGTCGACGAGAGCGGCCACTGGTTCGAGTACGCGGGGAACGGCGAGCCCTACTTCATGGCGGGCTCCGGTGGTCCCGAGGGGTTCCTCTACTACTCGGACTCGCGCAAGCAGTCGATCGTCGATCAGCTCATCGCGAACGACGTCCGGGCGATCTACATCCACGCCGTCCGCTCGAACGGTGGTGACGGCCGATCCGACGAGAACCCGTTCGTGGGCAACGACCCCGACAACGGCGTCGATCCCGCAGTGCTGGACGACTGGGATTCGTACCTGTCACAGCTCGACGAGGCCGGGATCGTCACCTGGTTCCACCTGTACGACGACGGGGCACGGCCGTTCGGTGCGTGCAACCCGAACCTGCCGGCCGACGAGCGACAGTTCGTGCAGACGATCGTCGAACGCTTCCGCGGCTACCAGCACCTCGTGTGGCTCCCGACCGAAGAGCACCAGGTGAAGGGCTGCTCGAGTGGCGCCACCGACGTCGCCAAGGCCGAAGCTCTCGCCGCCGAGATCCGCCGGCACGACGACGTCCACCCGTTGGGTGTGCACCACAACAACGGACAGTCGAACCAGTACCTCGGCAACGACGACATCGACGTGTTCGCCCAGCAGATCTGCGGCAACAGCAACGTGCGCAGCGTCGACGGCACGCATGCGCAGGGCGCCTTCGGTGAGGAGGACGTCTACGTGATGGCCGAGTGCCATCCGTGGCACAAGAACCTGCTCGCCGACGGCGATCGCTCGACGTTGCGCCAGTCGTTCTGGTCGTCGGTGATGGCCGGCGGCTACGTGCTCTTCTACGACGCGTGGGAGGCCACCGATCCCACCGGGGGCATGCTCGCTGACCTCGGTCGGATCAACGCGTTCATGGACACGACCCGCTTCAGTGAGATGCAACCCGCCGACCAGCTGGCGGCGGCCGGCACGAAGTGGGTCCTGGGCAATGAGACGGAGGACGTCTACGTCCTCTACTCGAACACGAATCCCGGGGCGATGGGCGTGCAGGGCCTCACCGCGGGCACGTACCGACTCGGGTGGTTCGACCCGGTGAGCGGTCAGCGGATCGACCAGACGGTCGCGGTCGGTGACGGCACCGCGAGCTTCGGCGTGCCGGGCGCGATCGGCCGGGAGGTCGTCGTGTCGCTCGAACGCATCGACGGAGCCCCGGCGACGACGACCACCACTCCGACCACCACGACACCGCCGACGACCACACCGCCGACCACGACGACACCGCCGACCACGACGACACCACCCACCACCACGACACCGCCCACCACGACCCCACCCACCACCACGACACCGCCCACCACGACGACACCGCCGACCACGACCAGCCCACCGACGACGGTGCCACCGCCGACCACCACACCGCCGCCGGGCGCTGCGATCCGTCGTCCGGCGACCGACGACGCCTACCTGCAGGGCTCCTCACCGGTCGACGACTCCCTCCTGCGCGTCGAGGACGGCAGCCGGACGCGAGTGACGTACCTCCGCTTCGACACCGGCGGAATCGGCGCGGCGGCGAGCGTGCAGCTCCAGCTCGTGGTCGGGAACGACCCGGGGTCGGGCACGCTCACCGTGTCGATCGGGGAGAACGGCACCTGGACCGAGTCGACGCTGTCATCGGCCAACGCCCCGACGATCGGCGCGGAGCTCGCAACCGTCAGTCGGCGCTTCGCGACCGGCGACGTGATCACGCTCGACCTGCCGACATCGGCCGTGTCGGGTGGCTCGATCGACCTGGTCCTCGAGCTCGACGGAGCAGGGAGCAACGACGTCGCGTTCGTGTCGAGCGAGGGCGGACGGGCCCCGGTCCTCGTGATCGAACCTCCGGTGGGAACACCGACGACCACCACGACACCCCCGACCACGACGCCCCCGACCACGACACCGCCGACCACCACACCGCCGACGACGACACCTCCGACCACGACACCGCCCACCACGACGGAGCCGGCGAGCACCACGACCACACCGTCGGGTCAGCCGTTCGAGATCGAGGCGGCCGACGCCGAGTTCCTCGAGAACGGCCGCGCCGGCCGTGGTGACGAACTGCGGATCGAGGCAGGCCGACGCGAGCGTGTGACCTATCTCCGCTTCGACACGTCGGACGCAGCGTGGGCGGCGGACTCGCCCACGGTCCTCTCGTTGACGGTCGGCACCGATGCGGGACGCGGGACGATCTCGATCCACGAGGGCGTCGGCGGCTCGTGGGGCGATGACGCCCTCACCGCGACGACCGCCCCGGAGCCGGGCCGACTCCTGGGCGCCGTCACCGGTGAGTACTCGCCGGGCGACGTCATCACCGTCGAGCTGCCGGCGGGTGCCGTCGAGCCGGGGATCACCGATCTCATCGTCACCACCGACGGGTCGGGTGCCGCAG
>JBCCTP010000036.1:0-17711 GCA_039198505.1 Actinomycetota bacterium
GGCCTCGATCGGTGGGGGCACGGCGGGCCCCTCGTGGTCGGGGCTCCCGCCAACGTCGCGATCATCGATCCGGCGGCCGAGTGGACCGTGCGAACCGACGAGCTCGCCACACGGTCGTCGAACAACCCCTTCCGCGGGCGCACACTGACGGGACGTGTGCTCGAGACCTTCCTGCGCGGCGAGCGCACGTGGTCGGTCGATCGCTCCGCCGTCCCGGCGTAGGTGGCGGACCGTCCTGGCGCGAGCGTCAGGGAAGAGCGGGGGGATCGAACTCGGCCGCGATGTCGCGTCGGAGGTCGTCCGCGGCGAGACAGTCGACCAGCGTGAGCGCCATCGTGAGCGCACCGTCGATCACCGCCCGGTCGCCTTCTTCGCCCCCGGCGTACACCTCGAAGTCGGGCGTGTGGATGGGCGTTCCATCGGGAGCCGCCTTGATCATGGGATGGATCGACGGCACGGCGTAGCTGACGTTGCCCATGTCGGTCGACCCGACCACCATGGCCCCCTCCTCCTCGGGGAGCGGATGGCGACCGACCTCCATCGCGTTCTGCACGTACCGATCGAGCAGCGGATGGTTGTCGATCATGTCGTAGAACGGAGGATCGACCCAGTGCGAATGCATCTCGCACCCCGACGCGTCGGCCCCGCCTTGCAGACACTGATGCACGCGGTCCTTGAGGGCACCGAGGCCGGACATGTCACCACTGCGGACGTACCACTGTGCCGCGGCCCGTGACGGAACGATGTTGGGTTTCACGCCGGCCTCGGTGAAGATCCCGTGGATTCGTTCGTCGGGTCGGATGTGCTGTCGCAACGCAGCCACGGCGTTGTAGCCGAGCACGGCTGCGTCGAGCGCGTTGAGGCCCTTGTGCGGGGCGGCGGCAGCGTGGGCGGCGCGCCCGTCGTACGTGACGTCGAGCTGTTGGATCGCGATGGTGTGCATCGTGCGCAGGTCGCGGTCGGCGGGGTGGACCATCATCGCCAGGTCGATGTCGTCGAAGGCGCCGCGGCGGATCATGAACTCCTTGCCGCCGCCGCCCTCCTCGGCGGGTGTGCCGAGGATGGCCACGCGGCCGCCGAGCGCATCGGCGACCTTGGCCACGGCGATCCCCGCCCCGAGTCCGGCCGACCCGATGATGTTGTGGCCGCACGCGTGGCCGATGTCGGGCAGCGCGTCGTACTCGCACAGCACCGCGACCGTGGGCCCGCTCGCGTCGCCGACGCGGGCGTCGAACGCCGTCGGCATGTCGTACGCGCCTCGCGCCACATCGATGCCGTTGTCGTCGAGCACGCCGGTCAGCACGTCGTGCGCGTGGTGCTCCTCGAAGTTGAGTTCGGGGTGGGCATGGATCGAGTGCGAGAGCTCCAACAGCGCCGGTGTGAGACGCTCGATCTCGGCTCGAACGACGGACCTGGCCTCTGCGACGTCCACGTCTCGACGCTACCCGCCTGCGACGCCGGCCAACCGTCCCCTGCTCGGCTCCGCCCGGAACTCTCCACGCGCGATCGAGGTGGCCACGTCGTCGAGTGAGCGGACGGTCGTCGAGACGTCGACCCGGCGCGCGTATCCGGCCATCTCGCCGTTCCCGAACCCCCACGCGCCTTCGGGCTCGGGCGTATACCACACCGTTCGACGGCATCGGTCGGTGAGATCAGCGACGTGGTCGAAACCGGGGTCTCGACCGCTGCTCCGACCGTCGCCGAGCAGCAGGACGGTGGTGGTCGAGCGCAGAAGGCGCGCGTAGCGGTGCCACAGCGACTGCATCGCCGCGCCGTAGTCGGACGGTCGTGCCGGATCGAGCGGTCCACCCGGCGCGTCGTCGAGGAGAGCGCCGAGCGCCGACGCCAGGTCAGCGTGTCGGATCACGTCGGTCACGTCGACGCACTGGTCGACGAAGGCCAGCACCTGCACTCGGCCCGGCCGACGCCGAAGGGCATGGGCCAGGTGGAGCATCAGTCGCACGGTCGGACGCATCGAGACCGACGTGTCGACGAGCACCAGCAGGTCGGGTCGGTTGGTGGCGGGGGATCGGTGCCGGAGCGAGATCGGCACACCTCCGAACGTGGCGCTGCTGCGGAGTGTCCGGCGAAGGTCGAGCTGGCCGGTCGCCGCCAGGCGCGGGCGCCACGACGGCGCTCCGCTGAGTTGCGGCCAGAGGGCGCGGACGGCCGTGTCGAGCGCCCGCTGTTCGTCTCGGTCGAACGGATTCGCGAGCAACGAGTTCGGCCGTCCGCTCGGCGACGGCGGGAGCGTCGTCGGCGCGAGGAGTTGGAGGCGATCGCGATGGGCGTCGTCGATCGCCCGTCGCATCGCGGCGATGTCGTCGACCGCACCGCCGTCGGCCAGCTCGATGAGCAGCGCGTCGGCCGTCTCGCCGTCCGCCTCTCGCTCGGCGACCGTCGACCGCTCGGTCGCGTCGAACTGGCCGACCGAGTCGTCGGAGTCGAAGCGCGACACGACCTCCGCGTCGTCCGACCCGACGGCCTCGGTGCGTGCGCGGCGCCGCTCGGAGTCGTCTCCGTGCGTCGAGACCGCGATCTGCTCCTCCGGGTCGTCGACGTAGGCCTCGGGAGACGTCGCCGCCGCCATCTCCACCAGCGGCTCGCCGGGCGGCTCGTCCTCTGCCTCGGCCGGGCTCACGTCGTCGAGGGGTGTCTCGGTGGGCAGCGGCGCGTCGTCGAACCACTGCTCGAACAGTTCGTCGAACCGATCCTCGTCGGAGCCGTGCAGAACGAGCGCGAACCGCAGCGCCCGTTTCGTCGCCTCACGATCGGCGAGGTCGACATGCGCGAGTGAGCGTGCGGCGAGCACCGTGCGGTCGGACCCGACGCCGATGCCGTCCCGACGCAGCAGCGAGGCGAAGCCGACGACGGCGTCGATCACGACTCGCGCGACTCGCTGGCCGCCGTGAGAACCGACCGCACCGTGGCGTCGTCGCGGCCGTGCTTCAGCAGCGTCGGCAGAGTGCGCCGAATCGTGTCGTCGTCGAGCTCGTCGGCCTCGAGCACCACGAGTGCCCGCGCCCACTCGATCGCCTCGGCCACGCCAGGTGGCTGGTGGAGCGCAGCGCTCCGAAGTCGTTCGAGGGCGTCGACGAGACGGCGTCCCAGCTCGTCGGCGAGTCCCGGCGCCGCTGCGGCGAGGATCGCTCGCTCCTGCTCGGCATCGGGATAGCCGATCCCGATGCGCAGGCACCGCCGCTTGAGCGCGTCGGCCAGCTCTCGTGTCTCGTTCGACGTGAGGATCACCCAGGGACGGACCTCGGCCCGGATGGTGCCGAGTTCGGGCACGGTCACTTGGGCCTCGTCGAGCACTTCGAGGAGCAGCGCGTCGAACGCCTCGTCGGCGCGATCGACCTCGTCGACGAGCAAGACCACGGGTTCCGGAGACCGAATGGCGGTGAGCAATGGCCGTTCGAGCAGGAACGACTCGTCGAAGAGGGCGGTCAGTCGCTCGGGCGTCGTCCCGTTCGACGCCTCCTGCGCCAGGAGCTGTGTCGCGAGCAGCTGACGGCCGTAGTCCCACTCGTACAGGGCGCGCGAGTCGTCGATGCCCTCGTGGCACTGCAACCGTACGAGTCGACGGCCCGAACAGGCGGCGAGCGATCGGGCGAGCGCTGTCTTGCCGACGCCGGGCGGCCCCTCGGCGAGGAGCGGTCGCTCGAGCGCCGTGGCGAGATGGACGGCGCTGGCGACCTCGTCATCGGCGAGGTAGCCGACCGTCGCCAGCTGACCGGCGACGTCGTCGGGATCCGCGAACGGCGCAGCGGCTGTGCTCAGTTGCGGCTCCCGACGAGGGAGTCGCGCACCATGTCCTGCATCGCGTCGGGGGTGAGCATCCGCGGATTGGTGAGCGAGCACACGTCGGTGAGTGCGTGTTCGGCGATGCGGGCGACGTCGTCGTCGCTCGACGTGACCGCCGGGAAGTCGTGACGGCCGACCCGTGACTTGCTGTACTCGGGAAGGTCGGTGAAGCTCTGCGGGATCCCGACGTCGTCGGCGAGACGGCTCGCCGCCTCGAGAGCTGCGTCGGCGGCTTGGACCTCGGTCATCGACCTCGTGTCGATGCCCATGGCCTGCGCCATCCGAGCGAACTTCGGATAGTTGGCCGACACGTTGTGCTCCCACACCCGGGTGAGGGCGATGCCGTTGCCCATGCCGTGGTGAGTGTCGAAGCTGGCCGAGACGGCGTGCGAGATCGAGTGCACCGCGTCGAGTCCGGCGGAGTTGAACGCCTGACCGGCGATGTACTGCGCGTACATCATCTGCTCGCGTGCCACGGCGTCGAGCCCGTTGCCGACCACGGTCGGCAGGTACTGGAAGGTGAGCTCGATCGCCTGCAGCGCCGGCCCGGCCGACGGGATCATGTCGAGCGTCGAGACGTACGCGCCAGACGCGTGCGCCAGCACGTCGAATCCGCAGTACGCGGTGAGGTCGGCCGGCATCGACATGAACAACACGGGGTCGTCGATGGCCATCGACGGAGCGACCTGGTGGGCGAAGCTGGCGAACTGGTGGTTGGTCGGGCCGGTCGTGGTGTCGGTGATGACGAACGCGAAGCTCGTCTCCGATCCGGTCCCAGCGGTGGTCGACACGGCGATGTGCGGCGGCAGAACCGGGTTGTCGAGCTCGAGCGGACCCTTGAAATCGTTGATGCTGCGACCGTCGTGGGCAGCGACGACCCGAGTCGCCTTGGTGCAGTCGTGGCTCGACCCACCGCCGAGCGAGATGAAGCTGTCGCACGACTCGTTGGAGTATGTGGCGTGGGCCGCCATGACGTTGCGGTCCTTGGGGTTGGACTCGACTCCGTCGAACACGACGACGTCGACGCCCGCCGCCTCGACGATGCCCTTCACCTCGTCGACGATGCCCGTCCCGCGCAGGCCCGTGGTCATGAGCAGGGTCTTCTGGAATCCGAGCTGGGCGGCTGACACGCCGATCATCTCGTGCGCGCCCGGCCCCAGCATCGCGTGCGGGGTCGGGTGGTAGTTCTTGATCGGGAACGCGTGGAGGCGTGCGACGTCCATGTGGTGTCCCGCCTCAGTCCGCGTCGGACGCCGGGCTCGGCGTCGGCTGGCTGCGGCGCCCGTAGCGCTTGTTGAACCGCTCGACGCGACCCGCCGTGTCGACGATGGTCATCGTGCCGGTGAAGAACGGGTGGGTGTAGCTCGAGATGTCGAGCAGCACGTGCGGGTACTCGTTGCCGTCGGCCCACGTGGTGGTCTTGGCGGTCTCGACGGTCGAGCCGCACAGCCAGCGCTGGCCGCCCTGCGAGTCCTCGAAGACGACTTGGCGGTACTCGGGGTGGATTCCTGGCTTCATCAGCGCTCTTCCTTGAATTCGACGTGCTTGCGCACGACCGGGTCGTACTTCATGAGCGTGAGCCGCTCACGGGTGTTGATCTTGTTCTTCTTGGTGACGTACGTGTACCCGGTGCCGGCCGTGCTGCGCAGCTTGATGATCGGCCGCCGGTCCTTGCTCGCCTTCGCCATCGGAGATCGTCTCCTCTCGGATCCCGCTCAGACCTTCTGGCCCTTGCGGCGGAGTTCGGCCACGACCGACTCGATCCCTCGCCGATCGACCGTCTTGATTGCGCGGGTCGAGAGGGTGAGGCGCACGTAGCGACGCTCGCTGGGAAGCCAGAAGCGCTTCGACTGGATGTTGGGATCGAATCGCCGGTTGGTGCGGCGGTGGGAGTGGGAGACCGACTTTCCGAACGACGGTTCGGTCCCGAAGAGCTGGCATCGACGCGACATGGCGCCGGAGCGTAGCAAGAGCAAGAATCATTCCCGTAGTGTGGGAATTCATGGTCGTTCCGGTCACGGTCATCGCCAGCACGCGGCCAGCCGAACGGCTGCTGCGTCACGTCGACCGCGACCGGGTCACGGTGGTCGGCCGTCGATCCACCGCCCACCACCCCGACGCCCGACATGTCGTTGCCAGTGGGCGGTTCGTCGTCTCCGAGCCCGAGGTCTACTTCCGCAGTCCCGGATGCCCCTGCTGCGCCGTCCGTGAGGATCTCGTCGACGCACTGGTTCGGGCGACCCGCCGCGCCGAACTCCCGGAACGGATCGTCGTGTTCGTCGACCTCGACGACGAGGATCTGCTCATCGCCATCTCCACGATCCTGTCGTCGTTCGAGATCATTCGCCGCTGTGCGCTCGACCACGTCGTCCTCGACGTCGATGCGGTCGAGTTGTCGACGCGCGTCGCCATCGGGCTGCCGGTCGTCGACGACCGACTCCTCTCGGCGATCTCCGTCGCAGATCGCATCGTGATCGACCAGCAGGAGCAGGTCACCGACGACGCACGTGGGGCCGTCAGCGCCGCTCTCCTGTCGCGGTCGGGCTTCGGGAGCATCGTCGGGAGTGGCACTCCCGTGGTCGGCGGCGCGGCGAGCACCGAGGCATGGCACGGAGCGCCCGACGCTCGATCGATCGTCGGTGATCACGACCAGCCGTCGACCATCGTGCTCCGGGTCGACGAGCCGCTCGATCCCGACGCGATCGACGAGTGGCTCGACGCCCTCGTGACCGGTCATGCCAGTCGGTTGCTGCGGATCCAGGCGGCGCTCAGCGTCGCCGGGCACGAGGATCGGACCTGCTGCTACGGCGTCCGCTCGTTCGCCACGAGCCACTCCGAGATCGAGCACGTCGACCGACGCTCGACCGAGAGCGTCGTCGTCATCTGTGGGATCGGGCTGGACGCCGACGAACTGTGGACGAGCTTCCGGGCCACGGTCGCCACGTGACGCTCCTGTCGTCCATTCATCCGGTCGAGCGATTCCTCCTCACCGACGCCGTGCGATCCGTGGCCTGGTCGGCCACCGATCGGCTCATCGCCCTCGGTGCCGATGGTCGGGCGCGCATCGACTCCGCCAATGAGCTCACTGCGCCGATCGGACCGGATCCGATCGGCTGCTGCTGGGTCACCGTCGACCGCGTCGCCGTCGTCGACGGTGCGCTCGGCGTCATGGTGGCAGGCGGGGGGTCCGTCGACGTCGTGCCGATCGACGGTGCGCTCGGGGTGAGCCCGCTGGCGGTCGTGCCGGATGAGGTCGATGGCGAGGGTGGCGACGGCGTCACCCGCCAGCGCTACTGCGCGGCGTTCGGTCGCGACGGGCTCACGGTCATCCATCCCGACCAGGACGGCCGGCGGCCTCCGACCACGATCGACACCGGCCCGATCCGGTTGGCTCGGCACGCCGGTGGCGCGATCTGGCTGACCGGCGGAGCCGACGGGCTGTCGGTCGTCGACGTCTCCCTGGCGTGCGTCGATCAGCGGGTCGAGTTGCCGGGGGTCGTGTCCCTGGCGGTCGCCCAGCGGGTCGGTCGTGTCATCGCTGCCGACTCCCGTGGCGTGATCCACATGCTCGAGTTGTCCGACCTCGCCGACGGGTACGGCGTCGACGGATACCCCGACGCCGTTCGTCTGGTCGACATCGCACCCGACGGTGGGTTGTTCGCCGCCTGCACCGACGACGAGGTCACCTGGTGGACCGTCAGCGACGCAGGGGAGGTGGCTGATCAACCACAGTGCAGCGTCGGGCACGACGCTCCGATCACCGCGTGTGCGATCGGATCCCGGGGATTCCTCGCCACCGGCGACCACCAGGGCGTCGTGCGGCTCTGGTCGTCGCGTCTCCGCGATCTCCCCGTCGGCGTCCTCCAGCTCGACGGCGAGATCACGGTGCTGTCGTGGAGTGCGACGGGTGACCGACTCGCGGTCGGGAGCACGGCCGGCGAGGTGGTCGTCGCCGAGCTCGAAGCCGGGGAGATGGTGTGACGGACGTGCCGCCGATGGCAGGGGGTGGCGACGTCGAGGTCGCCGTCGTCGGAGCGGGACCCAATGCGCTCGCCGTCGTCGCCCATCTCGTCGCCTCGAAGCCGTCACTCCGTGAACGGATCGCGGTCCTCGATCCGAGCGGCGAGTGGCTGCGCACGTGGCGGACCCACTTCGCCCGACTCGAGATCGACGTCCTGCGCTCGCCGATCGTCCATCACCCCGACGTCGATCCAGGGGCTCTCGCCCGGTACGTCACCGAGGAACGGCTGCCTCGCTCGGGTCTTCCGTACGATCCGCCGTTCACGACCAACTTCGAGTCGTTCTGCACCGGGGTCATCGATCGGCTGGGGCTCCACGATCTGCCCTCTGCGGCACGAGTCTGCGAGATCTCCCCCGGAGACCCGATCACGCTCACCACCGACGGCGGCGAGATCCGGGCGCGCCACGTCGTCTGGACCGGAAACACGGCGCGGCCCATCGTGCCCGACGCGTTCGACGGTCTCGTCGCTGACGACGGATTGGTCGACCACGGCCATCGCGTCGACCTCCGGACGATCCCGGACCTCGCCGGGGCACACGTCGTGGTCGTCGGTGGCGGCCTCACCGCAGGTCATCTCGCCGTCGCTGCGGCAGCGCGAGACGCGAGCGTCACGCTCGTCACCCGGCGCGACATCGTCGAACGCGACTTCGATGTCGAACCCGGCTGGCTCGGACCTCGTCATCTCGCCGACTTCTCGGACCTCGACGATCCTCGGGACCGACTCGACGCGGCGCTGGCGGGCCGTGGTGGCGGGAGCATGCCCGGGTGGATGCGAGCTCGTCTGCACAGCGAGATCGAGGCCGGTCGTCTCACACATGTGGTCGCCCCGATCGACCGGGCGGTTCGTCGCAGCGATCGGATCGACCTCGAGCTCGACGGCCGAACGCTCACGGCCGACCGGTGCTGGCTCGCCACGGGCACCCGACCCGACGTCCGGCTCGACCCCGCCCTTGCCGCTGTGGTCGACCACCACCTCGACGGCATCCCCGTGACCGATCACGATCTGCGGGTCGGTGGCATCGATCTGTTCGTCAGTGGCCGCCTCGCGATGCTCGAGCTCGGCCCGGCGGCCGGAAACCTCTGGGGCGCCCGGACCGCAGCGCGGCGCATCGGTCGAGCCCTCACCGGGATCGACCTCGACGCCGACGCCGCCGTCGCGATCGTGCCGCCGATCCCGACACCTCGCCCGAACCATCTCACGACGCGAAACGGAGCCCGACCATGACCGACCGATTCGGCATTCCGCTGGTGAGCGAGGACCTCATCGACTGCTTCGGCCAGCTCACCCATCGGCTCGTGCTCGAGATCGACGGCACGGTCACGATCACGTTCGCCTCGTCCGGCGTCGAGGCGCGGGTCGATCCGTCGACATGCGCCGTGCTCACCCCGGGAGTGTCGGTGCCCCCGACGCTGATGGATCACGCTGCGTCGATGCGCCTCGTCTGACGGTCACCAGGAGGCGGTCGCGTGGATGCACGTGGGCGAACCACGTGTGGTGCCGGCCGGTCGTCGGCGATCGCGCGACCATCTCTCCCGAGTCGTCGAAGGGAGCGACATGGCCGAGCTCGTCCTGTTCCATCACGTGTTGGGCCCGACAGCGGGTCTCGACCACCTCGCTGGTCGGCTCCGAGAGGCGGGCCACGTCGTGCATTCGCCTGATCTCTTCGACGGAGAGCGGTTCGAGTCGATCGACGATGGTGCGGCCCACGTCGACTCGATCGGCATCCCCACGCTGATCCGACGAGCCGAGGCCGCCGCCACCGATCTGCCCGATGGCGTCGTGTACGCCGGGATCTCCCTCGGGGTGGTCGCAGCGCAGTACCTCGCGCAGACGAGGGTCGGTGCGCGAGGTGCGGCGCTCCTCGAGTCATGCCTCCCTGCGACCGAGTTCGGCGACGGATGGCCGATCGGTGTCCCGGTCCAGATCCATGGGATGAGCGAGGATCCGTTCTTCGCGGGGGAGGGAGACATCGACAACGCCCGCGAGATCGTGTCGGAGGTCGGCACACCGATCGCCGAGTTGTTCGAATACCCGGGCGACGCCCACCTCTTCACCGACTCGTCGCTGTCCTCGTTCGACGCCGCGGCCACCGACGTCGTCGTCGATCGGCTAACCGAGTTCCTCGCCCGCATCGATCGATCGTCGTGACGAGCCGGGAGCCGAGGGTACGCGGAGACGGGTCGGGGCTCCCCGCCCCGTAGATTCGGCCCGTGCTCGACCTGTTGCAGGGATTGCGGATCGTCGACCTGACCACGATCATCCTGGGTCCGTTCGGGACGCAGATCCTCGGCGACCTCGGGGCCGACGTGATCAAGGTCGAGACGCCGAGCGGCGACTTGTTCCGTGCCCCGCGGCCCGGACGTTCCGATGACCTCGGTGCCGGCTTCATGGCGTTCAATCGCAACAAGCGGTCGGTGGTGATCGATCTGAAGTCCGAGGAGGGTCGCGCGGCGATCGACCGCCTCCTCGCCGAGTCCGACGCTCTCGTCCACAACATGCGTCCCGCAGCCGCCGACCGGCTCGGGCTCGGGCTCGACGCCGTTCGCGAGCGCCACCCTCATCTCGTGTACGTCCAGGCGCCGGGGTACGACCAGGACGGTCCGTCCGCCGATCGGCCCGCGTACGACGACGTGATCCAGGCGGCCTCGGGGCTCGCAGCGATGATCGGCGAGGGCACGGATGGTCCGCCTCGGTACGTGCCGAGCGTCGTGTGCGACAAGATCGGGGGCCTGCACCTCGCCATCGCGGTCTTGGGTGGGCTGGTGTCCCGTGAGCGCACCGGGGAGGGGCGGCGCATCGAGGCGCCGATGTTCGAGTCGATCGTGTCGTTCCTCCTCCCTGAGCATCTCGCCGGCCACGGGTTCGACCCGCCGCTCGGACCGTTCGGGTACGAGCGGGCCCGCTCACCGCATCGACGACCGGTCGAGACGGCCGACGGGTGGATCGGTGTGCTCCCGTACGACGGCCGGCACTGGGCGCGAGTGCTCGCCGAGGTGGGCCGCGACGATCTGGCCGACGCGGAGTGGGTGCAGGATCCGATCCGGCGGAGCGAGCGGGTCGGCGAGCTCTACGGCGTCCTCGCCGATGCCATGCCGAGCCGAACGACGGCGGAGTGGTCGAGGACCTTCGATCGGCTCGACGTGCCGAGTTCGCCGGTCGTCGACCCCGAGGACGTGCTCGACGACGAGCAACTCGATGCCGTGGAGCTGTTCCCGCTGGTCGAGCATCCGACCGACGGGACCGTGCGGATGATCCGCTCCCCGTTCCGCGACCGCGATCCGGGCGCTGCTTCGATCCCCGACCGTCCGGCGCCCCACCTCGGGGCGCACACCGACGAGGTGCTGGGCGGCTGACGGGGGCGTCGCTCGACCAGCGGGTCAGCCCGGATCGGTCGGCTCGGAGGACGCGATCGTCGACACGGAGGCTCGGGCCCGGCGCCGCAGACCGGCCGACGAAGCGCCGCTCCGGCTGAGGGCCATCAGGCCCTGCATGACGAGAGCGAGGGTCGCGGTGGCCTCCTCGGGGTCGACGCCCTCCGCGAGTCGCCCGAGTTCCGCCGCGCGCCGCACTTCGCGCCGCAGACCGTCCTCGATCGTGTCGAAGCCGCGCTGGCGGGCCTCGACCAGCGACGGATCGGCATCACCCGCCTCGATGCTGCTCGTGGTGAGCAGGCAGCCCCAGAGCCGACCGCGGTCACCGGACTGGGTGACCGAGCGCTCGAGGAAGGTCGTGAGGTTGTCGATCGGGTCGCCGTCGCCGCTCAGGAAGCGATCGACACGACGTCGAACGACGCGATCGACGTAGTGGTCGATGACGGCCGCGCCGAGGCCCTCCTTGCTGCCGAACCGCCGGTAGATCGACGGCGCCTTGAGGTCGAGGACTGCTTCGAGGTCGCGGATGGAGGTCTGGGCCCAACCGTTGCGCCACAGCATCGACATCGCACGATCGAGGATCTCGTCGTCGTCGAACTTCGGGGGGCGGGCCATCGCTTGAAAAGATAGCACTCGTTACCTAATCTCTCGGCCATGTCCGATCTCGACACCACTCCGCTCAGCAAGCAGTACGCCACCGTCAACGGAAAGCAGATGGCGTACCACGAACAGGGCGAGGGCCGATCGGTGGTCTTCCTCCACGGCAACCCGACGTCGTCGTACCTGTGGCGGAACATCATCCCCCACGTGTCGGGCGCGGCACGCTGCATCGCGCCCGATCTCATCGGCCAAGGTGATTCGGACAAGCTCGACGACACCGGTCCCGACTCGTACCGCTTCGTCGAGCATCGCGAGTACCTCGACGGCCTGCTCGATCAGCTCGATCTGGGCGACGACGTCGTCCTCGTCATCCACGACTGGGGGTCGGCGCTCGGCTTCGACTGGGCCAACCGGCATCGCGATCGAGTCGCCGGGATCGCGTTCATGGAGGCGATCGTCCGCCCCGTCGGGTGGGACGCGTGGCCCGACGCCGCCACCTAGATCTTCCAGGGATTCCGCTCCCCGGCGGGCGAGGACATGGTGATCGAGAAGAACCTCTTCGTCGAGGCGGTTCTGCCGGGGTCGATCCTGCGACCGCTCTCGCAGGAGGAGCACGACGAGTACCGCCGTCCGTTCATCGAGCCGCAGCATCGCCGTCCGACGCTGACCTGGCCGCGCCAGATCCCCATCGAGGGTGAGCCCGCCGACGTCGTCGAGATCGTCCAGGCGTACGCCGACTGGCTCGAGGGCTCCGAGCTGCCCAAACTCTTCGTCAACGCCGAGCCGGGCGCCATCCTCACGGGGCCGCAGCGCGACTGGGTACGCACCTGGCCCAACCTCACCGAGGTCACGGTGGCGGGCTCGCACTTCATCCAGGAGGACAGCCCGCACGAGATCGGTGAAGCGATCGCGAGCTGGCTGCCGTCGACCTCCGCGCCGTGAACGCGCCGACGCCGGCCCGTCGCCTCGTCGAGGCGTTCGGCGACTGTGATGCGATGGCTGCGATGTACGACGACGACGTCGTCTGGCGGCTCAGCCATTCGCTCGCTCACAACGTGAAGGGTCCGCACGTCGGCAAGGACGCCGTGACGTCGTTCAATCGGGCCGTCTTCGGGAAGTTCTACGACGGCGACTCGGTCACGGTCGGCATCCACGACGAGGTCGGCGACGACGAGTCGTCGGTCGTCCGGTTCGACTTCCACGCCACGAGCACGCGCGGGCACGCGTACGACGTCGAGTACGTGCTGTTCGCGACGGCCCGCGACGGGCGCATCCACTCGGTCGTCGAGTTGCTCGACACGCTCGCCTCCGCCGAGCAGCACCAGGGCAACCGCGTCGGAGTTCCGCCGGCGGTGTCGGACGACTGACACGAGCCGATCGCTCGTTCCGCTCCGACCTCGGCATCTCGCTCTTGAGCTCCCGGGACAGATGGGCTACGTTCACCTAACAAGCGTTCGGTTGGTGATGGGAGCAGTGGAGTGAGAGTGAGCACGAAGTGGTCGGCGTGAGTACCGCGACGAGGACACGGCCGTCGGCCGTCGCGACGCGGTCGACGAACCGGGTCAGCGACCTGCTCGACGCCGCGGCGGTGCACTTCGCGACGCAGGGGTATCACCGCACCACGATCCGCGACGTCACCTCGGCCGTGGGCATGAAGGCGGGGTCGTCCTACTACCACTTCGCCTCCAAGGCCGAGATGCTCCTCGCGGTGTACGAGGAGGGCGTGCGCCGCGTCCAGTCGTCGGTCGACGACGCGCTCCGCGACCTCGACGACGACACTCCCTGGGATCGCCTCGAGGCAGCACTGCGCGGGCACATCACCGCTGTGCTCGATCCGAGCGCCTACGCCCGCACGATCGTTGCGGTGCTGCCCGACGACGTCCCCGAACTCCGCGACGAGATCGCCAGGCTGCGCGACGGCTACGAGACGCAGTGGCGAGAGCTCGTCGACGCACTCGGCGCGCCGGTCGATGCGCAGCTGCTCCGCGTGTTCCTGCTCAGCGCCGCCAACTCCACCCAGACCTGGTTCCGTCGCGGGCGGTCGTCCCCGTCCGAGATCGCCCGCTTCATCGTCGACGTCCTTCGCCATCCGATGGACCCGACCGACCCGACCAGCCGCTGACGTCGCCCATCGAGGAGCGCCATGACCAACCCGATCCCACCGCTGGCCGCCGACGACCCCATCGATCTGCTCACACCCGAGGCCTGCTCGCTCGCCCCGCAGTACTTCGATCGGATCCGAGAGCTCGATCCCGTCGCCTGGAGCGAGAGGCACAAGTCCTGGATCATCACGGGCCATCACGAGCTCGACGAGGCGTTCCGTGATCGGCGCCTGTCGACCGAGCGGATGGGAGCCTTCCGCTCGCGTCTCCCCGAGCGTCGAGCGGCGGCGCTGTCGGCGGCGATCGACCTGCTCGAGGGATGGATGTTGTTCCACGAGCCGCCGACCCACACCCGGCTGCGCGCTCCGCTGAAGCGATCGTTCACCCCGAAGGCGGTCGGCAGCATGACCGAGCTCGTCGCCAAGCTCGTCGACGATCAGCTCGACGTCATGGCCGCCGACGCAGCGGAGAACGGCGGCATCACCGATGCGGTCGAGACCTTCGCCCATCCTCTTCCGGCTGCGGTGATCGCCGAGCTGTTCGGCGTTCCGGTCGACGAGCGTGGCTGGCTCCCGGGGTGGTCCGAGAAGTTCGGTCTCGTGGTGTTCGGCGCAGTGGGTCGCGACGACTACGAGGAAGCCGCCCGCGAGGCCGGCGAGGAGTTGGGCAGCGCGATCGGCGACCTGATGGATCGGTATCGCAGCGAACCCGAAGACAACCTGCTGTCGCTCCTCCTCCAACGCGAAGACCAGGAGGACGGGCTCACCACGGCCGAGATCCTGGGCGCCTGCTCACTGCTGCTGTTCGCCGGCCACGACACGACCTCCTCCCTCACCGGATCGGCGATCCTGTCCCTCCTCGCTCATCCCGATCAGGCCGAGCTGCTGCGCGAGGGCGGCGTCGCGGTCGAGCCGGCCGTCGAGGAGCTGTTGCGCATGGACGCTCCGGCCAAGGCGATGATCCGGACCGTCGCGGAGACCCACGAGCGGGGTGGTCACGAGCTGGTCGAGGGCGACTCGGTCTTCATGGGCATCATCGGCGCCAATCGCGATCCCGAGGTGTTCGACGATCCGGCGACGCTCCAGCTCGATCGGTCGCCGAACCCGCACCTCACGTTCGGGTACGGCCACCACTTCTGCTTGGGCGCGGCACTCGCTCGGCTCGAGATCCGTTCGGCGATCCCGGCCATGCTTCGCCGATTCCCCGACATGGAAGTGGTCGGAGAGACGACCTGGAAGGCGTCGATCAGCGACCGCTCGGCGGCCTCGCTCCCGTTGCGCATCGCTTGACCGTCGTTCTCGTGACGATCGACGACACGCCGCGTCGTCGAATCCTCATCCGCTCGGTCACCCGTCGTACATCGGGTTGAGCGACGACGGGTCGGCGCCAGCGAACGCTTCCATGTCCGCCTGGCTGAACTCGCGCGGCTCGACCAGGACGAGCCAGTTGCCCGTGTTGTCGCGGATCAGCGCCTCGACGCCGTACGGTCGCTGCTCGGGCGGGTTGATCACCTCGACGCCCTTCTTCTCGAGGTCGGCCACGGTCGCGACGCAGTCGTCGACGTTCAACCCGACCGCGAAGGTCCCGCCGTCGTTCATCGCTCGCTCCACCGCAGCGGCGTACTCGGGAGAGAGCGGCGGGCCCGGAGTGGAGAGATGGACGTCGAGTTCCGGCTGCGACGGGTGGCCCACCGTGCACCAGCGGAAGTCCTCTCCGAGGCGTACGTCGTCGCGTGGCTCGAAGCCCAGCTTGTCGACATAGAAGTCCCTCGACTCGTCGATGTCGCGGACCCAGACGGTGGTGAGGCTGACGTTCGAGATCATGATTGCGACGCTAGATGGGGCTCGCGGCGGCCGACTTCTCGTCGCTTGCGGAGCGATCCGACCGCCGCTCGGCGAGACCCCACATGAACACGAAGCAGCCGGGGATCCTCGGCGCTCCGTCGATCGCCCACCGTCGCTGATAGGCGCCGGGTGTCTCGCCGACGATCTCGCGGAACCTGGTCGTGAACGAGCCGAGGCTCGAGTACCCGACCGCCATGCACACCTCGGTGACGGTGAGGTTCGTGGCGCGGAGGAGATCCTGAGCTCGCTCGATCCGACGGTTGGACAGATACTCGGCGGGCGTCACGCCGTACAGCGACCGGAACAGGCGGTGGAAGTGGAACTTCGACAGGTGTGCCACCGACGCGGCCTCGCCGAGATCGACGCCTGCGGCGAAGTTGCGATCGAGGTGGTCGCGTGCGCGTCGAAGGTGGACGACGACGTCACCCGGCGCTCGGACCTCGGCCATCGGGGCGAACGGTACGGGACTCGCGGCCGACCGGCCAGAAGATCTCGGAACATCACGTGAATGTGATGTGCTCACATCACGACGTTGTTCGGTCGTCAACCGATGTCATCTGCGAGTCTCGGGCGCGGCGTGCCTCGAGCGGGGTCCGACCGGTCCAGCGTTTGAAGGCGCGCTGGAAGGCGCTCTGCTCGGAGAAGCCCGTGAGGAACGCGATGTCGACCAGCGAATGGTCGGTCGTGGTGAGCAGCGAGGTGGCGACCGTGCGTCGTACCTCGACGACGAGATCCTGGAATCGAAGATCGTCGTCCGCCAGACGCCGTTGCAACGTGCGCTCGCTCATCCCGACGCGGCTCGCGACCACTCGCATGGGGGGCACGCCGTCGGCCAGGCCGTTGGCGATCACGTGCCGGATCCGAGCGTGCAGTCCTCGTTCGGCCTCAGCGGAGCGCAACTCCTCCTCGAGTTGATCGAGGAGGTACTCGGACAGAGCGTCGTCGCCGAGACGGGTGGCCGAGTCGAGCGATGCCCGGTCGAGGCGGAAGGCGTCGACGGCCTGACCGTGTCGGACGGCGCACCCGTAGAACTCCTCGGCGGCGTCGAGTGGGCCCGTCGACCTGTGCGCGAACGACACCGACGTCGGTGTGAGCACCGAGTCGGGCGCCGTCACCTGGCGGCAGACCGAGACGAGAGCTGCGATCGCACCTTCGTTCGCGACGCACACACCGAGTCGGTGGGCCGGGCGGCCGCCGACGACGAACACCGCATCCCCGTCACCCTCGGACCGCACTTCGTAGTGCACGGCGTCGCCCATCAACGCGACGTATCGCTCGGCACGGTGCAGCGCCGCGCGGAGGGTGGTCGCCGTCTTGAACGCGAGGCCGAGGACCCCGTACTGGTCGATGCTGAGCGATCGCGCGTATCGGTACGGCAGGCCGGGGTCGCCATCGCCGACGATCGTCTCGACGACCTCGTAGAACGTGTCGGCGTCGATGAGGCTCGGCGGGCCCGGTGTGGGGTCGAGTCCGAGTCGTGCGAGCAACTCGGCCGAGTCGTCCCGACCGGCCGCGAGAACCATCGCCCGCGCCGGGACGGACGACATCACGGCCATGGCGGGCGACCGTAGCCGTGGCGGCGCCGGTCAATGACGTGGCGTCGGGAGCCAAGACCCGACTGCCGGTCGGTCCGTACGTTCGATCGTGTCCCACCAACACGACACGAAACGGAGAACGGACATGAACCAGATCCCCACCATCCAGGCTGATCAGAACGACGCTGACGATCGTTCGGACGTGCGCAAGGTGCTCGTCGTCGGAGCCAGCGGCGGCTCGGGGCGAGCGGCGGTCGCCGCGCTGACGGCCGCAGGTCATCACGTGACGGCCTTTTCCCGCCACGCCGACCGCCTCGCCGACGAGTTCGGCGACATCGCCACGATCAACGGCGACGTGATGGACCGCGACGACGTCGACCCGGCTGTCGCGGGTCACGACGCGGTCGTCGTCACCCTCGGGATCACGGAGAAC
>JBCCTP010000037.1:0-17673 GCA_039198505.1 Actinomycetota bacterium
CAGACGGGCGCCCGACGGCTCCCAGGGCAGCCCGGTCGACGGATCGATCACCGAACCGAGCGAGTTCACGACGACGACGGCGCCGACCTCGACGAGGCCCGTCGGCGTCGGCTCGCCGGGAGCGGTCGGCATCGCAGCGAGGTCGACGAGGGTCGACGCCGTCCCCACTCCGCCCTGGATCCCTCCCGCCCTCGCACCGGTCCCGGCACCGACCGCACCCCACGGGGGTGCGGCGCGGCCGCCGAGGGCTCCGTGAGCGGCGCGGCGCCCGAAGGTCGCGGCGGGGCGGTTCTCGAATCGTCCGCCCCGGCCGAGATCGAAGATCACCGCGCTCGGCACGACCGGGACCACGTGGTCGGGGTCTACCCCGACGGGGACGCCGAGCCGCCGCGACGCGAGCTCGGCCATCACCCCATCGGCGGCCGCGAGTCCGTACGCGCTCCCACCGGTGAGGCACACGGCGTGGATCGTGTCGACGAGTCGTCCGGGCCGGATCGCATCGGTCTCACGCGTCCCCGGCGCTCCGCCCCGCACGTCGACACCCGGCGTGGCGCCGCCGGGGCACGCGACGACCGTGGTCCCCGACGCCCACCCGCGTCCGATCCGCTGGTGGTGTCCGATGCGCACCCCCGAGACATCGGTGATCGCGCCGAACGGCGTCGCCCGCTCGTCGAGGCCGGCGAGGGAGCGGTTCGATCCGGTCATTGTCGCCATTCGACCACACCGGTCGCCGCGCTCGGCTGACCGCGGGTCCCGAGCAGGCGGACACCGGGTCGGTAGCGTCGCTCGGCGTGCTCGACCGCGCCCCGGTTCCCGACACGCCGACCCAGCGTGTCCGCACCGCGCTGAAGCGCCGCTCGACCGAGCTCGTCCATCGCACGTGGGACCTGGTCGTCGAGCTCGGCGCCATCGGCCCCGACACGAGGCGGGGTCGCCGCTTCGGGGCGTTGGGCGAGAACTCGGTGATCGTGTTCCCGCCGACTGCGATCGTGAACGAGCGGTACATCCACATCGGCGAGAGCACGCTGTTCGGCCCGCACATCACGCTGTCGGCCGGGATGGCGGTCGGTCAGGAGATGGTCACCGATCCGGTCGTGCGGGTGGGTGACCGGTGTCTGATCGGTCGGGGGAGTGGCATCGTCGGCCACCTCGAGATCGTGATCGGCGACGATGTCTGGACCGGCCACAACGTCTACATCACCGACCAGAACCACGGGTACGAAGATCTCGACCGTCCGATCTCGCAGCAGTCGATGCCGGAGCGACCGGTGTCCATCGGCGACGGATCGTGGCTCGGACACGGCACGGTGGTGTTGCCCGGCGCACGGATCGGTCGGCACGTCGTCGTCGGAGCGAACAGCGTGGTCAACGGCGAGTTGCCCGACAACTGCGTCGCGGCGGGCTCGCCGGCGAAGGTGATCCGTCACCTCGACTGAGCTGGGGACCGGCGAGCGCTCAGCGCTTCGGACGGGTCGAGTCGATGACGCCCGTGTCGAAGCCGGCGAGGTGGAGTCCTCCGGCGAAGCGCGCGTGCTCGATCTTGGTGCAGCGGTCCATCACGACGTTCAGGCCGGCGCCGGACGCGATGTGCGCCGCCTCGGCCGACCACAGTCCGAGCTGCGCCCAGAACGTTCTCGCCCCGATCTCGACGGCTTCCTCGGCGATGGGCGGCAGGTCGTCGCTGCGGCGGAACACGTCGACGATGTCGGGCACCTCGGGGAGGTCCTGCAGCGACGGGTGGACCGGTTGACCGAGGATCTCGGTCTCCCGAGGGTTCACGAGGTACACGACGAAGTCGGTCGACGAACTCAGCAGGTAGGTCGCCACGAAGTTGCTGGCACGCGCCGGATTCGACGAGGCGCCCACGATCGCGATCGACCGGGTCTCGTCGAGGATCCGTTTCCGTTCGAGTGCCGACGGCGGCGTCCAGCCGGGCACGTCGGGACGGTCGGAGGTGGTGGCGACATCGGTCATGCGGCGGCCTCCAGTGCCCGATCGAGGTCGTACAGGATGTCGTCGAGGTCTTCGAGGCCCACCGAGATCCGCACCATGTCGGGCGTGACCGCGCCCGCCGCCAGCTGTTCGTCGGAGAGCTGCGAGTGGGTGGTCGACGCCGGGTGCAGTACCAGGGTCTTGGCGTCGCCGACGTTCGCGAGATGGCTGATCATCTCGAGCGACTCGATGAACCGTCGCCCCGCCTCGCGGCCGCCGCGGAGTCCGAACGTGAACACGGCACCGGGTCCTGTCGGCAGGTACTTCTGTGCGAGTGCGTGATGTGGTGAGTCGGGGAGACCGGCGTAGTTGACCCAGGCGACCCGATCGTCGTCGTCGAGGAACTGCGCGACACCGGCCGCGTTGGCGACGTGTCCCGCCATCCGGAAGTCGAGCGTCTCGAGCCCCTGGAGGAAGAGGAAGGCGTGCAGAGGTGCGAGTGCTGCGCCGACGTCGCGGAGCTGATCGTTGCGCAGCTTCGTGAGGTACGCGTACTCGCCGAAGTTGTCCCACCACCGAAGGTCGTTGTACGTGGCGACCGGTTCGGTCATCACGTCGAAGCGCCCCGACGCACCCCAGTCGAAGCGTCCCGCCTCGGTGACGATCCCGCCGAGCGACGTGCCGTGCCCGCCGATGAACTTCGTCGCCGAATGCACCACGATGTCCGCACCCCACTCGACCGGTCGGCAGAGCGCCGGTGTGGAGAACGTCGAGTCGATCGCCAGTGGCACCCCGGCCGAGTGGGCGACGTCGGCGAGCGCCTCGATGTCCGCGATCGCGCCCGACGGATTGCCGATGGTCTCGGTGAACAGGAGCTTGGTCTCGGGTCGGATCGCCGCCGCGAAGTCGTCGGGTCGGGTGGGGTCGACGAACGTGACGTCGATCCCGAAACGCCCCAGCGTGTTCGAGAACATCGTGATCGTGCCGCCGTAGAGGTGGCTGCTCGACACGATGTGGTCGCCGGCGCCCGCGAGCGCGGTGACGGCGAGGAACTCGGCCGCGTGGCCCGACGACGCGGCGACCGCCCCGAGTGCGCCGTCGAGGCTGGCCATCCGCTCCTCGAACGCCGACACGGTCGGATTGCCGAGGCGCGAGTACACCATCCCGTACTTCTGCAGCGCGAACAGATCGGCGGCGTCGTCGACGTCCTCGAAGACGTACGACGAGGTCTGGAAGATCGGGACCGCTCGCGCACCGGTGGTCGGATCCGGACGACCTCCTGCGTGCAGCGCGCGGGTCCGGAAGCCCCATTCACGATCGGCCATGGGGCGATCGTAGGCATCACGATTCGGTACGGCACCGGGCGTGCACCGGTCGATTGCGGCGCCGGCGAACGGCGGGAATCGTGGGAGCGCCGTCCGGCGACCGACACCTACGGTGCGGCCATGTCCGACGACGTACCGCCGCGCCGGCCACTCCGGGCCGCGACCACGGAGTTCCCCGACCGCCGGCCGCCGGACGAGCGGGCGGTTCTGATCGACTTCCTCGAGTACTACCGCTCGGTGCTCATCCGGAAGGTCGAGGGACTCGACGCCGCGTCACTGCGCATCACGACGTCGGCATCGAATCTCACGCTCGGCGGGCTCGCCAAGCACTCGGCGTTCTTCGAGTACGTCTGGTTCCGCCAGGTGCTGCTGGGCGAGGAGCTCCCCGAGCCGTTCCGGTCGGCGCCGTGGAACGACGACCCCGATTGGGAGCTCACGTCGGCCGCCGGCGACTCGCCGGACGATCTCGTCGCCCTGTTCGACGATGCGGTCGCCGCCAGCCGGGCCGCCGTCGACTCGTGCGAGTCGCTCGACCAGGTCGCCGTCGGTCCGCCAGGGAGCGATCCGGACCGGCGGGTCAACCTTCGCTGGATCCTCGTGCACATGATCGAGGAGTACGCCCGCCACGCGGGACACGCCGACCTCCTCCGCGAGTCGATCGACGGTGTCGTCGACGACTGAGCACCGACCCCGAAACAGCACGAATCGGACCCGGCACCGCATGTGCTGCGTCAGCTGCGGATCTGGAGGGCGCCGGCGCGCGGCGGTGCGCAGCTCGGCATCTCGTTGTCGCCGGCCCAGGTCTCGAGGCGTTCGGTGATCGGAACACCCTGGACGGCCGTCTCGGTGAAGGGACCGTCGACCCCCGACCGGAGCTGGTCGGCGTACTCGTACCGGTCGTCGAGCAACATCTGGTAGTCGGCGATCCAGAGGGGCACCAGCGCCTGGCCCTTCTCGTCGGTCGGCTCGACCGCCGTGACGTCGTCGAGCATCTCGGCGAGCAGATCGGTCGAACGAACCACGAGGTCGGCCCGCACGCTCAGGTCCTCGGACGCGAGGAGCGTGAGCTCGCGGAGCTCCTGCTCGACCGGAGCGCAGATCTCCTCGGCGCGGGCCGCCCAGGCACGATCCTCGATCTTGTTGACGGCCTCTTTGGACGCGAAGAACAGCGCCCAGGTCCAGAAGCCGGCGAACGCGGCGAATCCGACGAGGAAGGCGATGCGGCCGACCGTGAGGAGCCGCTCCGGTTCGCCGTTGGCGTCGCCGGAATCTCCGCCGGGGGCGGAGCCGATCGGAGGGGACGAAGCGCCGGACGTCACCACAACCCAGGACGTTACGGCCGCCGTGCGCTGGTAGAAACGCGCTGATGCGTGACGTCGGCCGGTTCGCCCGTGCCCGACGCAACACACGCCTGATCCGCTCGATGCTGTCGCTGCATCCGCGGCCGTTCGCCGTCTCGTTCGCCGGTGCCGCGGTGTTCGCACTGGCGACCGTCGCGTCGAGTTTCGCCCTCGAATGGGTGATCGACGAGGTCATCGTCGTCCGGTTCGAGGAGGGCGAGGTGGCGGTGGGGACCGTCCTGGCGGGCGTGTCGCTCATCATCGGAATCGGCGTGATCCGGGCGATCGGCGTGGTGTTCCGACGCGCGGCCGCCTCCACCGGCATGTGGCTGGTGGCCGAGACGTTCACCAATCAGGTGGTCGACCGGCTCGTCGCCCAGCCGGCGAGTTGGCACCGACGGCGGGCCGACGGCGACCTCGTCGCCCGCGGCGGGGTCGACGCCGAGACGGCCGTCTCGGTCATCGCCCCGATCCCGTTCGCGTCGAGCACCGTGCTCATGCTCGTCGTGTCGACGATCTGGCTGTTCCTCATCGACGTCCCCATCGGACTGGTCGCCGTCGTCGTCTTCCCGATCATCGTCGCCACGAGCGTCGTGTACGAGCGAACCGTGAGTCAACACTTCGCCACCGCCCAGGAGCGTCTCGGCGACTTCTCCGCCGCGGTCCACGAGAGCTTCGAGGGCGTCCAGCTCGTCAAGGCCTACGGAGCGGTCGACCGGGAGACCGTCCGTTTGAGCGGACTCGCCGGTCAGGTCCGCGACGCTCGGATCCGAGCCCTGTCGATGCGGACGTGGTTCGAGTCGGTGCAGGAGGTCATCCCGGCGCTCACGAACGTCGGGCTCGTCGTGCTGGGAGCGCTGCGCGTCGACGCCGGAGCCGTCACCGTCGGCGAGTTCAGCAGCGTCATCTTCCTCTTCTCGCTCCTCGTGTTCCCGATCCGCCTCATCGGGTACGCGCTCTCGGAGCTCCCGCGGTCTCGCGCTGCGTGGGACCGGATCCAGAACATCGTCGACGACCCGGTCGGTGCCGATCCGCGGACGTCGCTCCAGCCCGCGCCTGCCGGTGTGGGTGTCCGACTCACCGGCGTCACGTTCTCCCACCGTGCCGGCGATGAGCACCTCGGCGGTGCTCCGACCGTCGCCGACGTCGACGCGATCGACGTGGCGATCCCGCACGGGTCGGTGACCGCACTCGTCGGAGCGACCGGATCGGGGAAGACCACCATCGCCGAACTCGTCGCCGGCATCGTCGCTCCGTCGGCGGGTACCGTCGCGACCGCCGACGGACGAGCCGCCCTCGTGTTCCAGGAGCCGTTCCTCCTCGCCGGGACGCTCCGCGACAACGTCGCCTTCGGCGCTCGGGTCGACGACGCCCGTATTCGAACGGCGCTGCATCGGGCTGCGGCACTCGATTTCGTCGACGCCCTCGACGACGGACTCGACACGATCGTCGGCGAGCGCGGCGTCTCGTTGAGCGGCGGTCAGCGCCAGCGGGTCGCACTCGCCCGGGCGCTCGTCCGCGAGCCCTCGGTGCTGATCCTCGACGACACCACGTCGGCGCTCGACCCCTCCACCGAGGCGACGGTGCTCTCCCGACTCCGCGAGGTCGAGGAGGTCGGCCACAGGCCGACGGTCCTGCTGGTCGCGTCGCGGCCGTCGACCATCGCACTGGCCGACGAGGTCGTGTTCCTCGAACGCGGGAACGTGCGCGCCACCGGTCGCCACAGCGACCTGCTCACGACCGACGACGCCTACCGAGAGCTCGTCGAGGCCTTCGAGGCCGACCGGTCGACGGGCGTGGGCGACGACCCGGAGAGCGCACTCCAGCGGAGCGCGACGTGAGCGACGACACGGTCATGACTGACGACCGGGACGACGCGGCGCCCGCCTCCCGATTCGCGACCGATGACTCGCTGTCGGCCACCGCCACGGTCTTCCGTGGGCTCGCGCTCGTTCCTGTGCTGCGGCGTGGTCTCGGGATCACGATCCTCCTCGCCGCGTTGGGAGCGGGGGGTCGGGTCGTCGTCCCGGTGCTCATCCAGCAGGCGATCGACCGGGGCATCGTGGGGTTCGACGAGGTCCAGATCGGGGTCGTGGTCCAGCTCAGCGTCGTCGGGGCCGTCGCGATCCTGCTGTCGGGCCTCGCATTGCGGTGGGCCGCACTCCGGCTCGGCGATCGCAGCGAGCGTGCGCTCTACGACCTCCGCACCCGGCTCATCGCCCACATCCACCGCCTGAGCCTCGCCGACCACGGTGAGGAACGTCGGGGCGGACTCGTCGCCCGTGTCACGAGCGACATCGAGACGCTGGCCCAGTTCTTCCAATGGGGCGGCATGGCGTGGATGCGCAACACCACGCTCATGCTCGTCATCGGCATCACGATGCTCGTGTACGACTGGCAGCTCGCACTCGTCGCCTTCGCGGTGGCGCTGCCCCTCGCTTTCGTCCTGCGTGCCGTGCAGCGGCGACTGGTTCGCGCACACGGCCGGGCCCGGGAGCGCAACGGCGAGATGCTCGGTGCCCTCGCCGAGATCGTGACCGGCGCGGTGCCACTGCGGTCGTACGACGCAGCGGGGCACGTGGCCGACACCGTGCGCGAGGCGACCGGTCGCAAGCGGCGCGACCAGGTCCGTGCCGCCATCATCGGTGCGTTCCTGTTCCCGTCGGGGGAGGTCTTCTCGGTCCTCACCGTGTCAGCGGTGGTGTCGGTCGGCGTGTGGCGTGGTCCGGCCGGCGGCCTCACCGCCGGAGCGGTCGTCGGGTTCGTCTTCCTCACGTACCGCTTCCTCGAGCCGATCGCCTAGTTCACCGAGGTCATCGACCAGACCCAGACCGCGGTCGCCGGCATGCGGCGCATCCTCACCGTGCTCGCGCTCGACATCGAGCCGGTGCCGCCGGCTCCCGGCACAGCCGTTGCGCTCCCGGCCGGTGCGCTCTCCGTCGGGGTCGACGACGTCACGTTCACCTATCGGCCCCGGCTGAGCGACACCGCTGCGTCCGGACCGGCGCTCTCGGACGTCACGTTCCACGTTCCGGCCGGCCAGAGCGTCGCACTCGTCGGTGCGACCGGATCGGGCAAGACTACGCTCGGCAAGCTCTTCGCCCGGTTCGCCGATCCCGACACCGGGACCGTCCGGGTCGGTGGAGTCGATCTCCGGTCGGTCGACGACGTCGACCTGCGGCGACGGCTCCTCATCGTGTCGCAGGAGCCGTTCCTGTTCGACGAGACGATCAGGTCCAACGTGGCCTTCGCCGCTCCCGAACGTGGACCGGCTGCCGTCGACGAGGTGGTCGAGCGACTCTCGCTCGGTGCCTGGGTGTCCTCGCTGAGCGAGGGACTCGACACTCGGGTCGGCGAACGTGGCGACTCGCTGTCCGCCGGCGAGCGCCAGCTCGTCGCCCTGCTGCGCGCCGGTCTCGTCGATCCCGACGTGCTGATCCTCGACGAGGCGACCTCGAGCGTCGACGCGCTCACCGAGGTCCACATCGCCCGAGCACTCGAACGGCTCGCCACCGACCGGACGTCGATCGCGATCGCCCACCGACTCTCGACCGCGGCTCGCGCCGACCGGGTCCTCGTGTTGGCCGACGGCCGCCTCGTGCAGGACGGTCCCCATTCGGACCTGGTCGCTCAGGACGGGCCCTACCGATCGATGTACGACGACTGGATCTCCGCCACCACCGTCTGACGTCCGGTGGGAGGGGTCGTCGACCGATTTCCTACGTTGGCCCGATGGCGACCGGAGAGAACATCAAGGACTACGAGGACGTCACGGTCTACGGGCTCGATCCCGGCACCGAGGATCAGCTCATCGCCGAGCAGAACGAGCTGACGTTCTGCTGGGTCACGAAAGACGGCTCCCCGATGGGGGTCATCATGAGCTATCTCCGCGACGACGACGGGGTGTTCTGGATGACGGCGTCGGGCCAGCGGAAGCGGATCCCGGCGATCCGTCGCGAACCCCGAGTGGTCCTCGTCATCACCTCGCCGGGAACTTCGATGGGGCCCGGTCGCACGGTCACCTACAAGGGTCAGGCCACGGTCCTCGACGATCGCGAGACCAAGGACTGGTTCTACCCGGCGCTCGCCGAGCGGCTGATGGCGCCCCGCGGGCCCGAGCGGGTCGAGGAGTTCGCCAAGATGCTCGACTCGCCGAGGCGGGTCGTCATCCGTGTCGATCCGGGACTGCGTGTGGGCTACGACGGCCGCAAGATGGGCGCCGCCACGAAGAAAGCCCGCGAGGCCGGCGACCTCAGCTGGGACGACTGACGGTCCCGGTCGCCTCGGCCGGCGCGCACCTCGGTGCAACCGGTCCACGAGACGCGGTCACCGGAACACGTCGAGGCCCCAGGGGAGCGGGCCGTTGACCTCCTCGATGCGGCAGTCGACCGCTGCGAGATCGATGCGTGTGTCGAGGCGGAACGGCTCGCTGGCGCCCGGGGCGACGTCGTCGAAGCTGATGAGCGCGCGTCGGCGGACGGCGTCGGTCCCCGCCCGTGTGAACCACACCTCGACGCTGAACGACGCAACCTCGTCGCTCGCGTTCACGCTGGACCCGCTCGCCGTCCACCTGCCGTCGTCACCGACGCAGTCGATGGTCGTCTCGTGCGCTGCCGGGTTGCGATAGTCGTCGATCGCATCGCTCAACGAGCGTGTGAGCAGGACACCGACCGGGACCAGCGCCGCCGCCGTGAGCCCGGTGACCAGGCCCGCGATCGCCGCTCCTTTCGGCCGGATCAGTCCGTCGACCACACCGCGAGCCCTACGGAGTGCCGCCCACGCGAAACCGATCGCGAGCACGGCGAGGACCGCACCGAGCGGGAAGAGGTACGGAATCCACGCCGTGGTGACGGCGATGATCCCGAGCACGAGGGCGCCGGTACCGAGGCCGTTGCGTCTGCCGATCGGCGGGCCCGATCGATCGACGGGAGCGGTGGTGCCGGTCGCGGGAGCCTCCGGGATGGGGTCGACGTACCGTTCTCCGTCGACGGCGACGTCGGCGGTCCACGTCTCGCCGTTGTGATAGCGCATCTCGAACCGACCGCTCGGATCGTCGTACCACCCGGCACGCCAGGTCGTGCCGGCGGACTCGCTCACGCGGGCGACGGTATCCGTCGCCGCCGTCGACCGGCTCCGACTCGTGTCACGGGAATCGTGCGGCTCGCGTCCCGGCACCCGGAATCGGTGCGGGTCGCGACCGGCACGCGGCCGTAGGGTGCTCCGTCGATGGAGATCGTGCTCGTTCGTCACGGCCAGCCCGAGTGGATCCGCGACGGACTCAACGTCGTCGATCCGCCGCTGACCGATCTCGGTCGCCGACAGGCCGACGCCATGGCCGAGACCCTGTCCGGCGAGGAGCCGTTCGACGAGGTCTTCTGTTCGCCCCTCGTGCGCGCCCGCCAGACCGCGGCTCCGTTGTTCGACGCGCTCGGCCGGACCGAGACCGTCGCCCCGTGGCTCGAGGAGATCCGCGACCCGTCCTGGCACGGCACGCCGCAGGAGAAGGCACAAGCCGCGTACGACGAGCTGCGAGCGCGACCCGCGGTCGATCGGTGGGAGGGACTGGTCGACGGCGAGTCGATCCGCGACTTCACGTCCCGGATCCACTCGGGGGCCGACGAGTTCTTCGGCGAGCGGGGGATGATCCGCTCCGAGGTCGAGTTGCCGATCTGGCAGATCGCCGAGCCGGGTGCGCGTATCGCGCTGATCGCCCACGCCGGGACCAACGCGACGACGATCGCTCACCTCCTCGGTCTCGCCCCGACGCCGTGGGAGTGGGACCGGTTCATCCTCCACCACGCCTCGATCTCCCGGCTGACCGCTCTCGAACTCGCCGACGGGTTCACGTTTGCGCTCTCGGCGCTCAGCGACGTCGAACATCTCGACGCCGAGCAGCGGACGCGCTGACATCCAGACGATGTCTTGATGGTCACCAGTGGTGTTCCTGCACCACACTGGGTGATATGCGGCGGACGACGGACACATTCACTCGGCGCGCGACCGGAGCCCTGGCGGCCCTCGGGATCGCCGCGGCCACCATCGCGATCGGGTCCTCGAGCACGGCGTCCGCAGGCGTCGAGCCCGGATCGAGCACCTGCTTCCCGTCGGGCGTCCCGCTGGGTGCCGGAATGGTCGTGAACGGGACCGCCGCTCGGGCCGTCGACCGAGGGTTCCTCAACTTCTACGCGCCGATCGACGGAGTCGACCCGACGGCGAACTCGAGCGTGAACTACGAGGTCGGCCCCGCGGTGGCCAACTCGGTCGTCGTCCCGGTCTTCGCTCCCGACGGCCAGGTGTGCGCCTACAGCAGCGCCGGGGTCGACGTGATCGCCGACGTGGCGGGCTACATCGATCCCGAGGTCCTGCTCACGTTCGACGACGGAGCGGCCTTCCGGGTGCTCGACTCCCGTGATGTCCGCAAGTTCGACGCCGGCGAGACGTTCTGCTTCGCTCCGGCGTCGAACTCCGAGGTCGGCCAGCCGATCATCGCGAACCTCACCATCGCCGCCCCGGAGGCGTCCGGCTTCGCCAACCTGTATCCGAAGGGCGCGGTCCCGGACGCCACCTCGGCCATCAACTTCGTGGCGAATCGGAACATCGCGAACGGTCTCACCGTCACCGCCGGACTGGACGGCGAGATCTGCGCCTTCACCAGCGTTCGGGCGCACGTCATCGTCGACGTCGTCGGCGGAGTCATGTCCGATCGGTACCGGCCGGCGCAGCCCGACAACTCTCCCGTGCGCGCGGTCGACACGCGGAACTTCTCGCCGTTCGTCGCGGGGGAGACGCGCTGCTTCCGTCTCGATTCCAACCCCGGTGAGGCCGTCGTTCTCAACGTCACCTCGGTCCGCTCGGCCGGCCCCGGGTTCCTCAACGTGTTCTCGCCCGACGCCACCGATCCCGACGGGAACTCCAGCGTGAACTTCCAGGCGGGTGCCAACTTCGCCAACGGGCTCATCGTGCCGGGCGGGTTCGAGGGCGACACCTGTGTGTTCGCGAGCGAGAGCACCGATGTGATCATCGACGTGTCGGGCTTCTTCACTCCCGGCACGTTCTTCCCGGTGAGCGATGACGGATCGGCCGATCGGGTGCTCGACACCCGCTGAGTCGGACCGGTCACGGCCCCCGGCCGAGAATCGCCTGGCGATCCGTCCCGACCCCGCCTGTGGGGGTCGGGACGGAGGCGCCGGTCAGGACATCGAGCGTTCACACGAGCGGCGATGTCGCCGTGAGGGGCCTCGGGTACCGTCTCGGCGGATGGAGAGCGAGTTCTTCACCCTCCGCATCAACGGCTCCGACCACGAGGTGGCCGACTCGTGGCTCGGGGAGAGCCTCCTCGACGTGATGCGTGATCGGCTCGGGCTCGTCGGCTCGAAAGGTGCGTGCACACAGGGCGAGTGCGGGTCGTGCAGCGTCATGGTCGACGACCGACTCGTCTGCTCGTGTCTCGTGATGGCCGCCTCGGCGGTCGATCGCAGCATCGTCACGATCGAGGGCGTGTCGCCCGACGGCACGCCCACCGACGTGCAGCAGGCGTTCGTCGACGCCGGCGCGGTGCAGTGTGGGTTCTGTACGCCGGGACTCATCATGGCCGTCCACGACCTGCTCGATCGTTCGTCGGCGCCGGGGGAGACCGAGGTTCGGGAGGCCTTGGCCGGCAACGTCTGTCGCTGCACCGGCTACGGCCGGATTCTCGAGGCCGTCGAGCGGGTGTCCGTCGGTCGCCGAACCGTCGACGCGGGCGCCGAGACGACCGGAGGTGTGTCGTGACCGTCGTCGAGCCGAGCACGGGAGTCCGGACGCCGGCCGAGAGCGATCGGCCCGGCACGATCGGCGACTCACCGACCCGTCCGGACGGCATCGAGAAGGTGCAGGGCTCGTTCGAGTTCTCGTCGGACCTGTCGGCCGAGGGATGCCGGTTCGGGGCGACGTTGCGGTCGCCGCACCCGTTCGCCCGGATCGTGTCGATCGATCTCGGACCCGCGTGGCGCATCCCGGGCGTCGAGGCGATCATCACCGCCGACGACGTGCCCGGACAGCTGACGTACGGGCTCATCGATCACGACCAACCGGTGTTCGCCTCCGACGTGGTCCGGTACGTCGGTGAGCCCATCGCTGCGGTCGCCGCCACCGAACCCGAGACCGCCCGCCGGGCGCTCGACGCGATCGTCGTCGAGTACGAGGTGCTCGATCCGCTGCTCGACCCCGAGGCTGCGATCGACGGGGGTCACCCGCCGATCCACCCGAACGGCAACGTCATCCGACACCAGCGGATCGTCCACGGCGACCTGTCGGTCGAGGGTGATGTCGTCGTCGAGAACACGTACGAGATCGGGATGCAGGACCAGGCGTTCCTCGGTCTCGAGGCGGCGATCGCGTTCCCCGACGAGGGGGCGACGATCGGGAACGGCGGCGGTGTGGAACTGCACGTCGCCACCCAGTGGCTCCACGAGGACCAGAAGCAGATGGCGGCCTGCCTCGCCCTGCCCGAGGACCAGGTGCGCCTCGTGCTCGGCGGCGTGGGCGGCGCCTTCGGTGCTCGCGAGGACATCAGCCTCCAGGTCCACACGTGCATGCTGGCGTTGCGGCTCGGTCGGCCGGTCCGCATGGCCTACGACCGCGCCGAGAGCTTCCTCGGGCACGTGCACCGTCACCCGGCGTCGATCTGGATGCGGCATCACGCCACGAGCGACGGCGAGATCGTGAAGGTCGAGGCGCGGTTCGTGCTCGACGGCGGGGCGTACGCCTCGACCTCGTCGGCGGTGCTGGTCAACGCCATCACGATGACCCAGGGCCCGTACCGCTGCCCCAACGGCGAGGTCGACGGCTACGCCGTGCGGACGAACCACCTGCCGTGTGGAGCGATGCGTGGCTTCGGTGCGGTGCAGGCGTGTTTTGCGTACGAGAGCCAGATGGACGCGCTCGCATCGGCGTGTGGCATCGATCCGATGGAGATCCGACTCCGCAACGCCATGGCCACCGGCGACACACTGCTCACGGGGCAGCCGATCCTCAACGTGGCGCCGGTCGCCGAGTGCATCACCGAGACCGCGGCGATCCCGCTCCCCGACACGCCGATCGGCGTGGGACCCGACACGGTCGCCGCCGACGACGACGGGACCGACGTGATGCGTCTCCCGGGTGGGGCGGGGCGCACGTGCGACGCGCCCGACGTCTACCGGGGCGTCGGGTGGGGCGTCTCCATCAAGAACCTCATGTACTCCGAGAAGTTCGACGACTTCTCCACGGCCCGCTGCCGGCTCGCCGATGGCGTCGCGACCTTGAAGTTCGCCACCGCCGAGGTCGGTCAGGGATTCGTCACCATCGCCCAGCAGATCGCACGTTCGCTGTTGGGTGTCGACGAGGTGGTCCTCGACACGATCGACACGCAGATCGGGTCCGCCGGATCCACGTCGGCATCGCGTCAGACGTGGATGAGCGGGGGAGCGGTCGACGCGGCGTGTCGGGCGGTGCGCGAGCGGTTCTTCGAAGCGGTCGGCGAGGCCCACGGTGTCGATCCGATCCGACTCGCCATCGACGGGACCGAGGTGGTCGACACCGCGGGCGAGCTGCGCCTGTCGGTCGCCGAGGCGTCGGCGGGTCTCGAGCTCGACGAGACCGTCGAGTACCACCACCCCGAGACCGAGGAGCTCGACGAGAACGGCCAGGGCGATTGCCACACGGCCTTCGCATTCGTCGCCCATCGTGCGGTCGTCGACGTCGACCCCGAGCTCGGGCTGGTCAAGGTGGTCCAGATCGCGACGGCACAGGACGTCGGTCGAGCGCTCAACCCGCTGTCGGTGATCGGTCAGATCGAAGGCGGCATCTCCCAGGGCGTCGGACTCGCGGTGATGGAGGAGATCATCCAGATCGACGGGGTCATCCGCAACGGCAACTTCACCGACTACCTGCTGCCGACGTTCCTTGACATGCCGGTCGTCGAAGCGACGCTGATCGAGCAACCCGACCCGCGTGCCCCGCTCGGAGCGAAGGGCGTGGGCGAGCCGCCCTGCATCTCGTCGACGCCGGCGGTCGTGGCGGCCATCCGCGACGCGCTGGCCCAGGCCGGCGCCCCCAAGCCACTGGCTCGGGTTCCCGTCCGACCGTCCGACATCTGCCTCTGATCGTTCCCTCGACCCCGGGGCTCGACGGAACGTTCGGCGTGGATCCGGTCGTGGCGATGAGCTCGCCGACGGTCGCGAGTAGGTTCGGCGGCGATGTCTGACGAGCGCGAGATCATGACCTGGGACATGCTGGGAGAGGCCACGCGGTCGATGGCCCAGGCGGTCGCCGACGATGGCTACGAGCCCGACATGGTCCTGGGGATCGCCCGCGGCGGGCTGCTTCCGGCCGGTGCGATCGGCTATGCGCTGTCGGTCAAGAACGTCTACACGATGAACGTCGAGTTCTACACCGGTGTCGACGAACGGCTCGACGTGCCGCGCATCCTGCCGCCGGCGCCCGACTTCGTCGACCTGTCCGACGGCAAGATCCTCGTCGTCGACGACGTCGCCGACACGGGCCACACGCTCCAGTCGGTCCAGGAGTTCTGCGAAGGCAAGGTCGGCGAGGTGCGCACGGCGTGCATCTACGAGAAGTCCCACTCGGTCGTGAAGTGCGACTACGTCTGGAAGTACACCGACCTCTGGATCAACTTCCCCTGGTCCGACCAGCCGCCGGTCGCGAAACGCGATTGGTCGGTCGCCGACGCGTGAACCGGTCGGGCGCACCGACCGCTCGACCGGCTCGCTTCGCGTCAGCTCATGTCCGGGGTGTTGCTGGATGCGCTGACGTGAGCGGCGGCGGCGGGTTTCGTGTCAGCGCATGTCGGCGTTGTCGCTGGATGCGCTGACGTGAGCGTCGGCGTTGTTGCTGGATGCGCTGACGTGAGCGACCGGTGTGCGGGCTTTGTGTCAGCGCATCTCCGGGATGTCACAGGATGCGCTGACGTGAGCGACGTCCGGAGGGTTCGGGCGCCGCAGGCGATTAGGTGCCGGCGACGGCTTGCTGGGCTCGCTGGAGGCGCTCGCGCAGGGCGGCCATGGGCACGATCCCGGCCAGACGGTCGCCGTCCCACACGGTCACGATGGGCCGCGCCGGGTTCAGCCGGGGCAGCACCGAGGCGAGGTCGTCGTCCGCCGAGGCGCGGGCGGTGGCGTCCCACGGGACCATGAGCTGACTCAGGAGGGTCATCCCTCGCTGCTCGGTCGGGACGGCCCACAACTGCTCTTCGAGCACGATCCCGTCGATCTGGCCGTCGCCGGTGGCGTCGACCGCCACGGCGCCGGCACCGCCGATGCGGGACCGTTGCCAGATCATCGAGTCGGCGTCCATGTCGTTGCCGGCGTGGGCGACGCCGAACCACGCGAGGTCTCCGACACGCTGGCCGGCGAACTGCTCGACGACGTACGACGAGGCGATCTCGACCCGTGCGCTCATGGCGATGAACGCACCGACGACGGCGAGGAAGATGCCGGGCTGTCCGGCGAACACGAGGCCGACTCCGAGGAGGCCGAGGCTCCATCCGAGCACCCGACCGGCGTTGCCGGCGTCACGAGTCGCTCGGTAGCGGTCGCCGGTGCGGGCCCAGCGCCACGCCCGCACGACCCGGCCGCCGTCCAGCGGCGCGCCGGGCAGCATGTTGAACACGGCGAGAAGTGCGTTGATGAAGCCGATCGAGAACACCGCCGCCGACTCGAGTGCCACGCCGACGCCGAGACCGACAGCACCGAGCACCAGGCTGACGGCTGGGCCAGCGACGGCGATGAGTGCCTCGGCGCGAGGCGTCGGCGCTTCGCGATCGAGGCGGGCGACGCCGCCCAGCGCCCAGAGGTCGATCCCCTGGGTCTCGACGCCGTGTCGACGAGCCACGAGGGCGTGCCCGAGCTCGTGGGCGAGGATGGAGAGGAAGAAGGCAACCGTCGCCACGATGCCGGCGACGACGCCGAGTTGTGCCGTGAAGCTGAGTCCGAAGAGCAGGGCGACCAGCGCCGTGCTCCAATGCGCTCGAATCGGGATTCCGGAGAAACGTCCCAACGGCAAGCTGGCGGTCATGATGTGAAGGGTCCTTTCGACACCGAGTACAACCACGATCGTCGGTCGCCGATTCCGCGACCCCGCACAGCGGTGGTGACGTCGGTCACATCGTTGCACGCACGGCGTTCGGACGCTGATCAGGCGTGGCGGGCCACGACGACCGATGCACAGTTGCGGCCGCTCGCACCCCACACGCCCGCCCCGGGGAACGTCGCTGCGCCGGTGAGATACAACCCGGGAACGACCGTCTCGTACGCGGTCAGCTCCGGGTTCGGGTTGCGGAGCGCCGCCAACGGGCCACCGGCGAAGCTCGTCGCGTGCCCGGCGGGGAGGTGGAAGTCCGACTCGTAGCGATCGGGCGTGACGGCACGCCACTCGACGATCGAGTCACGGAACCCGGGCTCACACAGGCCGTCGAACAGGTCGAGCCATCGCTCGGCCTCGACGCCGTCGGCCCACCCGCCCGGGCGGGCGTACGGCGTGAACAGCGCCTCGATGCTCACCACGTGACGCCCCTCGGGCGCCATCGTGGGATCGAGCAGCGTCGGTACGTTGACCAGGAGCGCCGGCTGCTCCAGCACCTCACCGTCCTCCATGATCCGAGCCGCCCGGTCGATGTCGTCCATCGAGGGCGCGACCACCGTGGTCGGGCCCATCGAACGGTCGTCGTCTCGCCACGTCGGCTCCCGATCGACGACGAGGTCGAGCTTCGATTCGTAGCCGTCGTGGTGCGGCGTCGCCTCCCAGCGTCGGACGAGGTCGCGGGCGACCTGCGGCGGTTCGTGCAACCACTGCAGGAACGTGTCGTGCGGGTTGCACGCCGACACGACGATTCCGGCATCGATCTCGGTGCCGTCGTGGAGTGTCACGCCGACGACGCGATCGGCATCGCAGCGGATCCGGGTCACCCGCGACGAGGTACGCACGACACCCCCGGCCCACTCGAGAGAGTTCCGGAGCGCCTCGGTCACCGCACCACTCCCTCCGATCGGTCGTCCGACGGTACCGACGTGCCGCATCGCCAGCGCGAGCGCCCCGAG
>JBCCTP010000038.1:0-17661 GCA_039198505.1 Actinomycetota bacterium
CCGACGACCAGTTGAAGGTGGGCGGTATCCGACTCGAGCCCGCCGAGGTCGAGGCCGCACTCGTCGAGCACCCTGCGATCTCCTCTGCCTTCGTCCGCACGTGGACGCTCACGGCACCTCCGATCGACGAGATCACCCGATGTGTTCGGTGCGGGCTCGGCGACGACGTCCCGGGGATCAAGGTCGACGCCGCCGGCGTGTGCACGACGTGCCGTGCGTTCGACGAGGTCGAACCGCAGACACGTCGATGGTTCCGTAGCGAACGCGATCTCGACGAGCAACGGGAGCGGGCCCGATCGCGCCGGACGGGCGACATCGACGCGCTGCATCTGCTGTCGGGCGGCAAGGACTCGACCTACGCGCTGTACCAACTCGTCGACCGAGGGTGGAACGTCCACGCGTTCACCCTCGACAACGGATTCATCTCGGAGGGAGCGAAGGAGAACATCCGGCGCAGCGTCGCCGACCTCGGGATCACCCATGAGTTCGCCATGCCGCACTCGCAGGACGTGATGAACGAGATCTTCCGCGACAGCCTCGATCGCCACTCGAACGTGTGCCAGGGCTGCTACAAGACGATCTACACCCTCGGCGTCGCCCGGGCGAGAGAGATGGGCATCCCGCTCGTCGTGACCGGTCTGAGCCGGGGCCAGTTCTTCGAGACTCGACTCGTGCCGCACCAGTTCGAGGAAGGCCACTTCGATCCCGACGAGATCGACGCCACCGTGCTCGAAGCCCGTCGGGTGTATCACCACACACCCGACGCCGTCACCGAGCTGCTGCCCGAGCAGCGGGTCTTCGACGACGCCGACGACGTGTTCGAGCACGTCGAGTTCCTCGACTTCTACCGCTACGTCGACGTCGAGCTCGCCGAGCTCTACCGCTATCTCGACGAACGGGCCCCGTGGGTCCGGCCCGACGACACGGGCCGGTCGACCAACTGCCTCATCAACGTCGCCGGCATCTCGACCCACCGGGCTGAACGCGGCTTCCACAACTACGCCGAGCCCTACGCGTGGGACGTCCGCCTCGGCCACAAGACGCGCGACGAGGCGCTCGACGAACTCGACGACGAGATCGATCGCGACGAGGTCGACGATCTGCTCGACGCGGTGGGCTACGAGCCCTCACCACCCGAGGTGCTGACGGCCTGGTACACGGTCGACACCTCCGGTCCGGATGCCGACGAAGTGATCGACCCCGACGAACTCCGCGCGTTCCTGCGCGACCGGCTCCCGGCCCACGCCGTCCCGTCTGCGTTCGTCCGCGTCGACGACATGCCGTTGGCCGCCAGCTCGAAGGTCGATGCGTCGGCGCTTCCCGCGCCGACCCGGTTCGATCGTCGCTCGGGCGAGCGCGTCGAGCCGGCCACCGACACCGAGCGACGGATCGCCGAGATCTGGGCGACCGTCCTCCACGTCGAGCACGTCGGGGTGATCGACGACTTCTTCGAGATCGGGGGCGCGTCTCTCGCAGCGCTCGACGTCGTCGCTCGATGCGACCGCGAGTTCGGCACCGACCTGCCCGACGCATCGGTGTTCCGGTCGCGCACCGTGCGGGAGCTGGCGGAGGTCGTCGATGCGGCGCTGGCGTCCGCCGGCGACGAGGACTCGTCCACCGCCGCGCCGGCGTCAGCGCCGGTCGTCGCGATCCCGGCCCGGGCGCGTCGTCAGGCCGACGACCCACCGCCGCTGTCGCCCGGACAGGAGGCGATGCTGCTCGAGATCCGGTCGTCCGGTGACGACTCCCGCTACAACGTGACGTGGTCACACCGTCTTCGACACGACGTCGACGTCGTCGCCCTCGAGGCGGCCATCCGTGATGTCGTCGACCATCACGAGACACTCCACACCTGTTTCGACCCCGCGCGCACGGCCCTCGCCCGCGAGCACGCCGTCGAGTGGGTCGACCTCGGTGAGGTGACCGACGACCACTACGTCGCGCTGGCCGATGCGGAACGTCGGCGACCGTTCGATCTCGAGGCAGGACCGCTCGTGCGCTGTCACGTCGCGGCGACGCCCGCGCGGGACACAGCTGCACAGGGCTCGCTCCGACTCCTCGTCGGTATCCACCACCTCGCCGTCGACGCGAGCAGTTTCGACGTGTTCTGGGATCAGGTCGCCGACCGCCTCGCCGGGCGGCCGTTGCCCGACCTTCCCCTCACGTACGGCGACGTCCTCGGGTCGTCCGCACCTCCGTCCGATCGCGAGCTCGCCTTCTGGCGTGGGCGGGCGCCGGACGAGTCCGGATCCCGCTCGTCGATCGAGCCGCCCGACGTCGCCGAGCCCGACGGATACCTCGCACGCGACGCCTCGATCGACGCCGCTGCGCTTCGCTCGGCCGGCTCGACGCCCTTCGTGGTCTCGCTCACAGCGGCCGCACTCACGGCGGCGACGTTCCGCGGCGAGGACCGCGTCGACCTCGGGGTCCCGATGTCGACGCGGGCAGGTGCCGACGCCGGCGACCTCATCGGGTACTTCCTCAACACCGTGCCGGTCGAGCTCGACGTCTCGGGCGCGGCCACCATCCGAGAGCTCATCGAGCGGGCGTCCGACGAGGTCGCCGAGGTCCTCGCGTACCGCACGACTCCCCTGGCCGCCATCGTGCGAGATCGACGGGCGAACCGGCTCCCCACCCCCGACACGTCGTTCCTGCTCGCTCATGAGGTCTTCCGCTCGGGAGCATCCTCCGACGACGATCGGCCCGGCGGGCATCCGCTCGTCGACCACGAGGTGTTGGCCTCGGGAAGCGCTGTCGCCGACGTGACGCTGTTCGTCCAGGAGCGCGCCGACTCCGTGTCGATCGGGATCGAGTACTCGGGTACCTCGATCGGGCGCGACCGCGCCGAACGGATGCTCGATCTGTTCGACACGGCCCTCGAGGCGGCAGGACGACGCCCGACGACAGCACCGGCCGTCCTCCGCGACTCGGCGGCGCACCGCGACCTCGTCGGCCCCCCGCTCCGCACCACGCCGACCGTGCTCCACCAGATCGTCGAATCGATGAGGACGCATCCCGACTCGATCGCCGTGGTCGATCAGGACGGCGTCGAGCGCTCGGCCGCGCAGGTGGCGGTCGACGTGAGCGCCCTCGCCGCTCAGATCGACGCCACCATCGGCGGTGCCGTGGTCATGGGTCGCCGACGCATCGGGGTCGCTCTCGGTCGCACTGCGGGACTGGTCGAGTCGATGCTCGCCACCTGGCTCGTCGACGGCGTCTACGTGCCGATCGACCTCGGCGGTCCGGCGGACCGCCTGGCGTCACTCGTCGAGATCGCCGACCTCGATCTGGTCATCGCCGACCTCTCGGGCGGCGATGACCAGATGCCAACGGCGCTCGCCGACGTGCCGGTCCTCGACCTCGGCGCGATGACGGAGTCGCCCGCGGTCCGGATCGATTCGTCGGCCACCTACGACTGGCTCGAGCGACGCGCCGACGCGCTCGACCCGTCGTCCACGGCGTACGTGATCTTCACCTCGGGTTCGACCGGCCGACCGCGGGGTGTCGACGTCACCCACGCGAACCTGGCGGCCAGCACCTCCGCCCGCGAGGTCTTCGACGACGGCGTCCCGCCGCGGTACCTCGTGACGCCGAGCCCGACCTTCGACAGCTCGATGGTCGGCCTCGTGTGGCCGCTCACGGTCGGCGGCACGGTGGTCCTGGCCGGCGACGACGTCGTCGGCGACGTCGACCGACTCGGCGAGCTGATCGCGCGATCCGGCGTCGACCACACCCTGATGGTGCCGAGCCTCCACTCGGCGCTCCTCCGCCGCCGACCCGAACTGCTCGGCGGTCTCCGACGTGCCGTGGTTGCCGGCGAGGCATCCAGCGCCGCATCGATCGCCGAGCACGAGCGGCTGCTCCCCCGCGTCGAGCTCGTCAACGAGTACGGGCCCACCGAGGCGACGGTGTGGGCGACCTGGCACCGCCTCGACGGAGCCGGACTCGGTGCCACGGCCGAGACGCCGTCTGCGCCCGGCGTGCCGATCGGATCGCCGATCGCCGGCCTGACGGCCCGCGTCGCCGATGACTCCGGCCGGCCTCTGCCGCGGGGGACGACGGGCGAGCTCTGGGTCTCGGGACCCACCGTGACGAACGGCTATCTGGGCGACCGATCGGCGACGTCCGCCCGGTTCGTCGACGTCGACGACCGGCGGTGGTACCGCACCGGAGATCTGGTCGTGTGCCGCGACGACGTGCTCGTGTTCGTCGGCCGGGTCGACGATCAGCTGAACGTCGGTGGTGTCCGCGTCGAACCCGCCGAGATCGAGTCGGCGATCGCCGCGGTGACGGGTCGCTCCACCGACGCCGTCGCCGTCGTGGCAGCGGGAGATCCGCCACAGCTCGTCGCCCACGTCGAGTCGGCGACGCCGATCGACGTCGGCATCCTCCGACAGGCGCTCGCCCCGACCTTGCCGGCCGGCGCGGTCCCGCGACGGGTGGTCACCCACGAATCGCTGCCGCGGACCGGCCGGGGCAAGCTCGATCGCCGCCGGCTCGAGGACTGGCCGCTCGACGACGCCTCCCAGCAGCGCCAGCCGGGCGCACCGCCAGACGGATCGGACTCGTCATCGACGCGGTCACCGGCCGAGTCGCTCACGCCTCTGGGCGAGGCCGTGCTCACCGAGTGGCGACAGGTCCTCGACTGGACCGAGGTCGCCGCCGACACCGATTTCTTCGCCGCCGGCGGCGACTCGCTCACCGCCGTGGAACTCGTGACGGCGCTCGAGGAACGCGTCGGCCGACCGGTCGCCATCGCCACGCTGCTCGATGCGCCGTCGCCGCGGATGATGACCGAGGCGCTGACGGCCGACGGGTTGTGGATGCCCGACACCGCCCACGACGATCGAGGACAGCTCGACGCACCGTCGCCCGAGCCCGCCCCCGGCGACGACGGCGTACGCGTCGTCACGATGCGCCGCGGAGCCGGCGAGACCTCCGATCCGATCGTCCTCATGGTCCCCGCGTGGGACGACGTGTTCGGGTACCAGGCCCTCGCCGATGCGATCGGCGAGGTCGACGGCGGTCGGACCGACATCGTGGCGCTCGCGTACACCGAGGTCGACGGTCAGGCGGTGGTCACCCGGGTCGACGACCTGGTCGATCGCTTCGTCGCCCGGCTCGCCGACGATCCCGTCACCAGCTCGGGCCGGCCGCTCATGGTCGTCGGCTGGTCGGTCGGCGGCGTCGTCGCCGTCGAGCTCGCCGAGCGGCTCGCCGCGTCCGGCGTGCCGGTGGTCGAGACCGTGCTGGTCGACACGTTCTTCCCGGGCCAACACCTCCACCTCTGGTCGAACCGCTGGTGGAAGTACAAGTCGATGCTGCGACCCGACACCCTCGGCGAGGTCGTCGGTGAGTTCACCACCATGTTCCGCCGACGCCTGCAGCGGTACGCGAAGGAGATCGGGAAGCGACTCCTGACGTGGTCGGGGACCGATCTGCCGGCGGAGCCACCCCGCACCTCGGTCGGCGGGTTCCCCGTCGAGGCCCTCACGCACGACCCGCGAGTCGACCTCGTGCCGCTGTTCATGGTGAGCGCGTCCACCACCAATCCCGAGCGGACCCGCAACCGTTGGCGCGAGCTCGCCCCCGGTCTCGAGTACGTGGTCGTGCCGGGTCGCCACCGGGGCTTCGAGTCGGTCATGGGGGGCGATCGCGTGCCCGCCGTCGCCGACGCGATCGTCGAACGACTCGCGGGACATCTCGACCCGGCGTCCGAACCGCGCACCGACGACGACTGACACCGCCGTCCCGGTGCGTCCGCCTCACGGGTGGAGGCGGAGCTTGTCGAGCGCCTTGTCGACCTGCTTCGGATCGCCGGCGACCCCGAAGCCGACCGGCGACATGTCGGCCGGGCGATGACGGGCGAAGGCCGCCCGATTGTCGACGTCGTTCATCGTGGCGAACATCTCGTCCACGTAGGCGCTGACCACCAGGTTCCGTTCGACCGCTCGCCGATGAGCCCGCGCCACGGCCGCCTCGTCGCCGGCGAAGATCCGCACCGGCACGGCGAACATGGGTGGACCCGAGCGCCCCTCGGCGTCGACGTAGGCCTCGCCGACGAGATCGGGGTCGTTCGTGGCGAGACCGCTCACCACGAACGCGGTCACGTTCAGCCGTTGCCAGATCTCGAGGTCGGTGCGGACGACCACGGCGATCTTCGGGGTCGTCGGAGGGGGCGGGATCTCGGTCACGAGACCATCGTGCGGGAGCACGGCGACCGGACGCTTGTACGTTCTTGACGTCGACCAGCGGTGAACGGGGGCCGGAACGCGACGATGCCGGAGGACGCTGAGCGTCCTCCGGCATCGCACGGACTGTTGGGACTGATCACGCCGTGAACCGTTCAGCCACACGCCGGAGCGGGCGACGAAGAGGGAACACCGCCGGGACCAATTGCGGCGGCGGGATCAGCGGGGGTTGGCGGAGTTTCGCCAGGCGGTCCAGCCTGTCGGCCTAGCGGCCAACCACCTCCAGGGTCCCACATTGATTGTCTGGCATTGTCTGGACCACCTCCTCTCTCTGGTGGCAGGCAACGTAGCCGAGCCGGCGAGGTGAGTCGTATCGAGATTCGAGGTCGTCACGAGTCCGTCAGACGGGCGGTGATCATCGACGGCGACAGGGCTCGGTCCCACATCGTGATCGACGAGACGTCGCCGACGAAGGGTCGGTCACCGCTGACCTCGTTTCCGACCACCACCGCGAACGTCGGGTCCCACGACGACAGATCCCCCCAGTCGAGCTACGACCGATCGACCGACTCTCCGTCGACCCAGGTCTCGAGTACGCCTCCGCCCCAGGTGACGACGACGGTATGGGCGACGCCGCTCTCGACGACATCGTCGACCTGGAGGTTGTTGAACCACTCACACGACGTCCGCAGGCGGACGCTCAGATCGTCGTCGGTGACGCCGACGTGGACGTTGACCTGGTCCTCGAGGATGCCTCCGCTGATCGTGAACACGCGCGCCGGACCCTGCTGTTCGAGATCGGTCGTGGAGAACACGACCTCGAGCGACAGCTCGTCGGTCGCGACCACACGTCGGCGGATCTCGCTGGCCGACACGTCACCGACGTCGACGAGTTCCGAGCCGTCGGAGTCGACCGAGAAGATCACCGCGGGGTCGGGGGATCCGTCCGGCGCGATGCGCGGAGGGTCTCCGCACGCGTCGGGAAACGACGTGTCGGGCCGCTCGTCGACGACGAGCAGGAACGGCGCGGCCGCGAGGAGGACGAGCGCCGACGCCACGATCCCGTTTCCGGCTCGCGGGCCGCGACCGATGAGCTCGACGAGACCCACACCCACGACGGCGCCGACGGCGTCGAACGCGAGGTCCGACAGCGCGAACGTCCGGTCGTCGGTGGCGAGCTGGAGGACCTCTCCCAGCAGCCCGGCTCCGACGAGACCGACGACGATCCATCGGCGGCGGCCCGGAACGACGAGCGCGAGCAGGGCTCCGAGCACGGCGAAGGAGACGACGTGTTGGAGCGGTTCGCTCCACGACACCGGAAGGCCGACGATCCGGCGGCGCTCGGTGACACCGAGCACGACCACCACCACGATCCACGCGCCGGCGATCGCCAGCACGAGGGACCGTCGGTTCGCCATCGGATGCGATCGACCGCGTCAGATCGTGTAGCGGAGGTTGGCGGCGATCGTGTCGCCCAGCACCTCATCGCCCTCGATCTCGATGGTCGAGCGCAACGACTCGGGCGCCACCCGCCCGGCGCACAGCCGGGTCATCGTCCCCACCGGCATGGTGAGACGGACCGTCGGCTCGCCCGGCAGTGAGTCGACGACGGCCGCACGCTCCGCGACGTCGACGGCGATCCGACGGACCACCGAGTCGCCGTCGGTGAGGACGAACTCGACCGAGTTGCCCGGTCCGACGCCGGCTCGCTTGCCGACGACGAAGCCGAGGGCGGTGGTCATCTCGTCGAGCATCACGTCGACGGCCACGCCCGACTCGTACCCGGGTGCCCCGACGGTGTCGCGGATGTCCTGCTCGTGAAGCCAGCAGTCGAACACCCGGATCTGCATGAACCGTCCGTACGTGTCCTTGCCGGCGGGCGTGAAGGACTCGGCGTCCCACTCGTCCTGGGGCATCGCACGGAGTGCGTCGAGACGGGCGCCGGTGTACTCGCGGAACCGAGCGAGGACCGCCGCCGGGGCCTCGGTCCGCAGATGCTCGACCCAGACCTCGTTGAAGTCACCGATCTCGTTCGTGACGTGCGGGAGTGCCTCGCGGTCGATCGCGACCTGCGGGGTGGGATGGCCGAGCAGCATGGCCTCGGTCCCGACCATGTGCGACACGTTGTCCTGCACCGACCAGCCCGGGAGCGGCGACGGCAGGGCCCACGACTCGTCGTCGAGGCCCGCCGCGAGATCGGCGATGCTGGCCCAGACCGCGCCCAGTGCGGCGACGGTCGGGTCCTTCGGGATGACGGAAGCCATGCCCGATCATCGCAGAGCCGCACGTCGCCACCATCGTTCCGTCGAGCCCGGGGCTCGACGGAACATCACTCGATGACGTCGTCGAGCGGGGCCTGCGGCCCGACCGCGCCGATCGCCTCGAAGTACTGCAGGTGGGCGTTGACGACGTTGACGGCATCGACGTCGTCGAGCAGGTCGACGTCGTTGCGGTCGGCCTCACCCAACAGGTACGCGGTGAGGGAGTCCTCGGTGATGACGACGCTCTCGTCGATGTGCTGGCGGCGATCGACCACGTCGCCGGGCTGCAGCCCCTGGGCATGCAGCCAGCGCATGTGGAACAGCAGCAACTGCTCGACCTCGCCGGGTGTGAGCCGTGCCTGGCTCGACTCGGGCAGCCGGTCGCACACGAAATCGACCGCCTCGTCGAGGGCGTACACGGCGCGCGGCGCCACGGCATCGAGCCGATGCGCCTCACGCCCGACCGTGACCGCCGCGATCACGAAGACCAGCAGGGCGGAGACGACGGCGAAGACGATCGTGATGGCGTCCACGCCCTCATGCTACGGAACGGCGCGACGGTCGGGACCTGAGCAGAGGCGGACAGTGTCCGGATCTGGCCCGGGCGCAGGCGGACAGGTCAGATGCCGATGCGCTGGGCGAGCTGCTCGCGGTGGTACGTCGGGTCGCCGAACATGAGCTCCGACGACTTCGCACGCTTGAAGTACAGGTGCGCCGGGTGCTCCCACGTGAAGCCGATCCCACCGTGGATCTGGATGTTCTCGGCCGACGCGTGGAAGTATGCCTCGGAGCAGTACGCCTTCGCGAGCGACGCGGTCGACGCGAGCTCGTCGTTCATCTCCGACGCGCACCACAGGCCGTAGTAGGCGGCCGACTTGGCCGACTCGACCTCGAGGAGCATGTCGGCGCACTTGTGCTTGATGGCCTGGAACGAGCCGATCGGACGACCGAACTGCACGCGGACCTTGGCGTACTCGACCGCCATGTCGAGCACGAACTGGGCGCCACCGACCTGCTCGGCGGCGAGGCCGACCGCCACGAGGTCGAGGACCGAGGACAGGACGTCCCAGCCCTTTCCTTCCTCACCGATCAGCTTCGCGGGCACGTTGTCGAACTCGAGCTTGGCCTGCTTGCGGGTCTGGTCCATCGTGGACAGCGCCGTGCGGGTGAGGCCGGGGGCGTCACCCTGGACGGCGTAGAGCGACGTGCCGGCACCGGACTTGGCCGCGACGATGATGAGGTTCGCCGTGTGCCCGTCGAGCACGAACGACTTGGTGCCCGACAGCGTGACGTCGCTGCCCGAACCCGAGGCCTCCATCGCGATGCCGGCCTCGTCCCACTTGCCCGTCGGCTCGACGTAGGCGACCGTGGCGATGGTCTCCCCCGACGCGATTCCGGGCAGGTACTCCTTCTTGGCGGTGTCGTCGCCGGAGTGGATCAGTGTGTTGGCGGCGAGCACGACGGTCGAGAAGAAGGGAGCGCACAGCAGCGCCCGGCCCATCTCCTCGAGCACGATGCCGAGCTCGACGTAGCTGAAGCCCGACCCGCCGTACTCCTCGGGGATGTGCAGACCCTGGAGGCCCATCTGCTCGGCCATCTGCGACCAGACCGCGGCGTCGTAGCCATCGTCGGTCTCCATCTGCTCGCGCACGGCCTCTTCGGACGACTTGTTCTCCAGGAAAGCCCGGATCGTCGAACGCAGTTCCTCTTGTTCCTCGGTGAAGGCGAAGTTCATAGCTCCAGTCTGATGTGCACTCGACGTCGACGAAAATCGGAATGTGTACACTGGTGTACATGTCATGGCACGATCCACATGACTCCGGCGCCCGCACCATCGGCGTGCGGGAGCTCCGCAGCGATCTCGCCGACGCGGTGCGACGAGCACAGGAGGGCGAACGCACCGTCGTCACGACCCGCGGCCGTCCGGTCGCCCAACTCGGACCGCTCGACGCCGACGCTCCCGACCTCGAACGGTTGCTCGGATCGGGGGCACTGATCCCGCCCCGTCGAGACGGCGAGTGGCGACCACCCGAGCCGGTCCCGGTGTTCGCCGGTGTTCGGGTCGACCAGGTGCTCCGGGAGCTGCGCGGCTGATGACCGTCTTTCTCGACACGTCGGCCGTCCTCTCGCTCGCGATCGACGGACCCGGTCGCACGGTCGTCCTCGAGGCCATCGCCGACGACCCGATCCGCGCCGCCTCGGCGATGGCGCTCACCGAAGCGCTGCCCGCCATCGATCGCCTGGCCGACGAACCGATCATCCGCCTCGACCTCGAGGACGCCGTCCGCCACGCGTGGGATCACCTCCACGTGGTCCCGGTCGACCAGCGGTGCCTCGACCGCGCCGCCGCCCTCGCTCGCACCCAACCGGTCCGTCTGTCCGACGCGATCCACCTCGCGGCGGCGGAACGACTTCCCCCGCCGGTCAGGTTCGTCACGTTCGACCCGGCACACATCGCCGTGGCGATGGGACTGGGGCTCGACGTCCTCAGCAACTAGCAGCGTCGGGGGCTCACGTCGGGATCGGGTCAGCCGGTTCAATCCCCACCAGCTCGACGCCGATGACCACGTGTGAGCCTCGACCGACCCGTGAGCGCCGATGCTCCGGAACGGTCGCGCCCGCTCACCGCGGAGCACCCCGTGATCACGCGCAACTACGCCGCGGAGCGCATGGCGCTCACGGTCGCCGTGTGCGTCATCGTCGTCCTGCTCGGCGACGGAGACGCCCGGTTCGTCACCGCCGGGATCCTCGCGACCGTGCAAGTCGCGAGCACGCTGGTCGTCCGCAGGTACGTCTCCGACATCCGCACCACGCTCGGCATCTTCCTGCTGACGGAACAGTCGCTCGGGATTCTCGTCCCGGTTCTGCAGCCGGATCTCTACGTCCCGACCATGCTCGTCCTGGCGATGGCGCTCGGCGTCAACGCGGGCTTCCTCACCCAGCGATGGCTCAACGCGCACGGCGCACTCACGGTTCTCGCCGCGGTCGTCGCTCCTCTGATCCACGACATCGACGCCGGGGTCGCCACCGTGGCCGTCGTGACGATGATGACGGTGCACGTCCTGCTCAACCGCAGCGGAGCGGTGGTCGCCGCCGAGGGGGCCGCAGCGCTCGAACGTCATCGAGCGGACCACGATCCTCTGACCGGCCTCGCGAACCGACGGGTGTTGATGGACTGGCTCGACACCGACGAGTCCGATGCCGGGTTCGTGCTCGTCGACCTCGATCGCTTCAAGGCGATCAACGACACACACGGCCACGCCATCGGCGACGCGGTCCTCACCGAGGTGGCGAACCGATTGCGCGACGTGCGAGTCCCGGCGCGGGGCGACGGCCCACTCGTCCCGCTCCGGCTCGGCGGCGACGAGTTCGCGGTGATCGTGCCGGGCCCACGCGAACGGTCGACCCGGGCGGCCGCGACCCTCGACGAGGTGCTCCGTCGGCCGGTCGAGCACGGCGATCTCCGCATCCCGATCGACGTCTCGATCGGTCTCGCGCATCGCTCGACCACCGAGCCGGACCGCATACTCCACGCTGCGGACGTGGCCATGTACCGGTCGAAGCGGCACCACGCCGGGCCGGTCTGGTACGACGACGCCACCTGACGGTGCCACACTCGGCGCATGGGCGCCCCAGCGAACACCCTGCACTGGTCGGACGCCGACGTCGAGGTCCACAAGGTCGTCGTCGGCCCGGTCGACAACAACGTCTTCGTCGTCCGCTGCCGGCGGTCGGGCGACGCCGTCCTGATCGACGCCGCGAACGAACACGAGATGCTCCTCGACCTCTGCCGGTCCCTCGGCGTCACCCGAGTGCTCGAGACCCACGGCCACTGGGACCACATCCAGGCGGTCCCGGCGATGCGCGAGGCCGGCTACGAGGTCGCGGTCACGAAACTCGACGCACCGAAGCTCGACGAGGTCGGGTACGACGTGTTCCTCGACGACACCGAGGTCATCGAGTTCGGACACCTCCGCCTGCACGCGATCCACAACCCGGGCCACACCCCGGGTTCGATCTCGTTCCGGCTCGACGGGACACCGCTCCTGTTCACCGGCGACACCCTGTTCCCGGGAGGCCCGGGGGCGACGCACTTCGACGACGGCGACTTCGACACGATCATCCGCTCGATCACCGACAAGCTGTTCACGTTCGGCGACGACACGATCGTGCTGCCCGGGCACGGCGACGACACCACGATCGGGACCGAACGTCCGCACCTCGAGGAGTGGATCGAGCGCGGCTGGTGAGTCGCGATCCCGGCCACGGAACACGAGCGAGCGAGCGGACGACGCCGACGTGAGATACGACGAACGACCACTCGACGACACCCCGGTCCACACGTCCGATCTGCCCGAGACGCCGATCCGCGATCGGAACGTCCCCGCGACTGCGTGGGTCGAAGCGCCCGAGTCGCTGCTGGCGCTGGGCGACGACCTCCCCGACCACCCGGTCGCCGAGTACAAGCGACGGATCGGACCCTGGATCCTCTGGCGAGCCGGTCCGGCCCGTGGAGGCGACGCCCGCTACTGGGTCTGCCACGACACGACGGGGGCGGAGTACACGCTGCGGCTGTTCCCCGACGGGTCGGCCGACGGAGTCGGTCCGAGCGGTGAGCGCCACGGTCGATTCCGAGCGTGGAAGGAAGACCTGCGCGATGCCGAGTAGGCGTCGCACACTCCATCTCGGCCGGCGCCGCACGATCGGACTCGCCCTCGTCGGCGTGCTGACGCTCAGTGGGTGCCTCGACGACGGCGTTCCCGACCTCGAGTCGACGCCGGTCCTCGACGCTCTGGATCGCATCGCCGGAACGAGTCCGGCCGGTGGCCCGCTCGAGTCCTGCCCGATCGAGGAGTTCGAGGAGCTCGTCGCCAACTCGGTCGAGCTCGTCGACGAGCCGGTCACCCGGGCGGCGCTCGAGGGATCGTCGAGGGCCGAGGTGGTGGTCGTCGAGCGACCGGTGGGAGCGGTCCCGGTGATCGAGTGTCAGATCGCCGCACCTGGCGGCGCGTTGGGTCTCCGGCTCGCTGCGTCACCCGGCGAGCGTGAGGCCCACGAGGAGTTCGCCGGCGCATTCGACGCGGTCGTGTCCGGGTCGAGATCCGGCGTGGTGTCGAGCTTCCTCTCCGAGGTCTACCGCGGCGGCGAGTTCGTCCGCATGTGCGTCGACCACGATGACGACGTCGACGATCTGTGCTCGGTCGACTGGGTCGATCGGGGGAACCTCCCGGAGGAGGATCGTGCCGACGACGAGGAGCCGAGAGCGCTCGTCGGCCTCTGGATTCGCGGCGACGGCGCGCTCGATCTCGACCTTCGACTGGTCGAGGAGCGGTGGCGCCTGATGCTCCCGCTCGTGATCGAACGCCTCGAGTGACGTCCTGCACGCGCGCCGAGTGAGGTGACCCTCACATCACTCAAAGTGGCTGAGCGCTGCGTAGAGTAACATGGCGACCGTGCTCGGCGGACACACTCGCTCACCATTCCGACGCCTCGTGGCGGCCGTGATCGTCGCCTCCGTCGCTGCGGCGTGCGGCGGTTCGGGCGATGGCGACGCCATCGACACCACGGCGGCAGCGGCGGCGCTCGACGCACAACTCGCGAGGTCGGCTGCGATCGGCGAAGCCGTCGTCGGCGTCGACTGCCCGTTCGCGGGAGGGCGCGGGCTGCTTCGCACGCTGTTCGCCGAGATCGACGATCCCGAGGCGGCATCGGCCCTCGAGGGCGACTTCGCCGCCGTCTACGTCGACGATCCGAACGGCGACTACGTCGCCTGCGACGCGTTCGCTCGCGACGCCGACCCGGCGGTCGGGATCGCCGTCCTCCCGGCACCCGACGACGTGCTCGCCTACATCGAGGCGTTCTACTCCGAAGGCGCCGAGGTGGCGGTCGAGGGATTCGTCGACGAGGGTGACGACTTCGCCGGCGGAGCGTTCTCGCGATCGTGCGCGTCCGCCTCGTTCGTCGGTGGACTGCCCACCTGCGAGGTCCACTGGTCGAACGGCGAGTTGTTCATCACCACGTACGTCGCGTCGTCCCAGGCGATGATGCTCGACCTCGATCCGGTCGAGGACCGACTGCGCGCGCAGCTCCCCGAACTCATCGATCAACTCGCGTCGATCTGAACCCGCCGCCGACGGGTGCGGCGACACCGCCGAGGGCGACGATTGTCACACTTTCTCGTGCGCTGGCGATGAGGGCGCCACTACGTTGCGCCGGGTGACCGAACCGTTCTTTCCCGACGTCGAGTCGATCCGGTACGCCGGCCCCGACTCCACCGATCCGTTCACCTTCCGCTGGTACGACGCCGACCGTGTCGTCGCCGGTCGCACGATGCGCGACCACCTGCGGTTCGGCGCTGCGTACTGGCACAGCTTCGCGTGGGACGGCTTCGACATCTTCGGCGCCGGCACCCTCGATCGCCCATGGCATCCCAACCAGAACCCGGCGCTCGATCCGATGGACGCGGCGCGGATGAAGATGGACGCCGCGTTCGAGTTCTTCGAGAAGCTGACGATCCCGTTCTTCTCGTTCCACGACGTCGACATCTCGCCCGAGGGCGCCACGTTCGCCGAGTCGGCGAAGAACCTCGACGCCATGGTCGACTACGCCGCGGAGCAGATGGAGCGCACCGGCGTGAAGCTGCTGTGGGGGACGGCGAACATGTTCTCCCACCCGCGTTTCCAGGCCGGCGCCGCCACCAACCCCGACCCCGAGCTGTTCGCCTACGCCGCCGCCAAGGTGGCCCACTGCATGGAGGCGACGCACCGGCTGGGCGGGGCGAACTACGTGCTGTGGGGTGGTCGCGAGGGGTACGAGACGCTCCTCAACACCGACATGGGTCGCGAGCTCGACCAGCTCGGTCGCTTCCTGAGCATGGTCGTCGAGCACAAGCACGCCATCGGCTTCGACGGCACGATCCTGATCGAGCCCAAGCCCTTCGAGCCGACCAAGCACCAGTACGACCGCGACGTCGGCAACGTGTACGGCTTCCTCGAGAAGTACGACCTCGTCGACGACGTGAAGGTCAACATCGAGGTCAACCACGCGACGCTCGCCGGGCTCGACTTCCACCACGAGGTCGCGCTCGCCGTCGCCAACGGGATCTTCGGGTCGATCGATGCGAACGCCGGCGACGACCGCCTGGGTTGGGACGTCGACCGGTTCCCGGTCTCGGTCGAGCAGATGTCGCTCGGCATGCTCGAGATCCTCCGCGGCGGCGGCTTCACGACCGGCGGGCTGATGTTCGACTCCAAGCTCCGACGTCAGTCGATCGATCGCAGCGACATGTTCGTCGCCCACATCGGCGGAATGGACACGATGGCCAAATCGCTCGTCGTCGCCGCATCGATGATGGGTGAGCTCGACGGGGCACGGACCGAGCGCTACTCCGGGTGGGACTCGCCCGAGTCCCAGTCGATCCTGAACGGCGACGTCACGCTGGGTGCTCTGCGCGATCAGGTGATGGCTGCCGGCGCCGAACCGACACGGCGCTCCGGTCGGCAGGAACAACTCGAGAACCTCGTCGCCCGCCACATCGACGTCGCCACCTAGGACCGGGAGGCTCCGCAGCGCGAGACGGCGGGCGATCAGGCGGCGTTCTGGTTCTCGTCGATCGCGTCGCGCACCGCCTGCGCGACCTCGTCGGCCGTGGCTCCGGGCGTGACGATCTTGGCCACCCCCGCAGCGGTCAGCGCCTCGACGTCCTGCTCGGGCACGATTCCGCCGACGATGACGGGGATGTCGATCCCCCTCGCTCGGACCGCGTCGACCACGGCCGGAGCCAGCGTCATGTGCGCAGCCGACAGCATCGAGAGGCCGATCGCATCGACGTCTTCGTCGACCGCCGCGGCCGCGACCGTCTCGGGCGTCTGGAACAGTCCGGTGTAGATCACCTCGAACCCGGAGTCGCGGAGGATCCGCGCCACGACCTTGACACCCCGGTCGTGTCCGTCGAGGCCGACCTTGGCCACCAGTACCCGTTCACCGGCCATGTGCGTCCTTCCCCTCAGCCCTTCGCGTAGTCGTAGAAGCCGCGACCGGCCTTGCGGCCGAGCAGCCCGGCCTCGACCATGCGCGACAACATCGCCGGCGATGCGTAGAGCGGCTCCTTGAACTCCTCGTACATCGACTCGGCGACCGCCTGGGTGGTGTCGAGTCCGATGAGATCGGCGAGAGCGAGGGGTCCCATCGGGTGGTTGCACCCCTCGACCATGCCGTTGTCGATGTCCTCGGCCGTGGCGAACCCGGACTCCATCATCCGGATCGCGGAGAGGATGTACGGGATCAGCAGGGCGTTGACGACGAAACCGGCGCGGTCCTGGGAGCGGATCACGATCTTGCCGAGGAGGTCGCTGGCGAAGTCGGTCGACCGGTTGATGGTCTCGTTCGACGACATCAGGCTGGTCACCAACTCGACGAGCTTGAGCACGGGAACCGGATTGAAGAAGTGGATGCCGATCACCTGCTCGGGCCGCTGCGTCGCAATGCCCAGCTTCATGATCGGGATCGAGCTCGTGTTGCTCGCCAGGATCGCGTCATCGTCGGTGACGACCTTGTCGAGCTTCGAGAACACGTCGGTCTTGAGGTCTTCGTCCTCGATCACCGCCTCGATCACGAGCTGGCGATCGGCGAAGTCACCGAGGTCGGTCGTGTAGGACAGCCGCGACACCGTCGCGTCGCGCTCGTCCTCGGTCATCTTCGAGCGGGCGACAGCCTTGTCGAACGACTTGGTCAGCCGATCGCGCCCACGCTCGGCCGCCGCAGCGTCGATCTCCTGCACCATCACGTCGAGGCCGGCCCGTGCGCACACCTCGGCGATGCCCGCGCCCATCTGGCCGCAGCCCACCACACCCACGCGTTCGATCGTCATGTCTCTCCCCTTGCTTCCACACGGCGATGGATGGTGCCGCGCACCATCCGTCGGGTCAGGCTCGCTGCACCGTCGCCCAGAGGTGGGTCAGGCCGCGCAGCATGAAGCTCGGAAAGTACTGGAACTCGTTGCGATCGGTGACGTTCACCTCGGCGAGGCGCTCGCCCAGACGCTCGAACACGACGTTCATCTCGAGCCGGCTGAGCGGCGCACCCAGGCAGAAGTGGATGCCCTTGCCGAACGCCAGGTGCTTCTTCATGAGCCCGTCTCGGTCGGGGTCGAAGTCGTCGGGCTCGTCGAACACCTCGGGGTCGCGGTTCGCCGCTGCGTACATCACCAC
>JBCCTP010000039.1:0-17422 GCA_039198505.1 Actinomycetota bacterium
CACGTACAGCCCGAAGGTCTTCATCCCGCTCACGTTCCTCTGCAACGACACGTGCGGGTACTGCACGTTCGCCCAGCCGCCGGCGCGCGTCGAGTCGGCGTACATGACTCCCGACGAGGTCCTGAAGGTCGCGAAGCAGGGCGCGCGTCGTGGCTGCCACGAGGCGTTGTTCACGCTCGGCGAGCGTCCCGAGGACCGCTACGAGGTCGCTCGGCAGTGGCTGCGCGACAACGGCTACGACTCCACGGTCCACTACGTCGCCGCCATGGCGAAGCTCGTGCTCGACGAGACCGGACTGCTCCCGCACGCCAACGCCGGTGCCCTCCTGCACGACGAGCTCGCCCAGCTCCGGCCGGTCAGCCCGAGTCAGGGGATGATGATCGAGTCGGTCGCCGAGGACCTCGAGGCGCACCGGCTGGCTCCCGACAAGACGCCCGCGCGTCGTCTGGCGACGCTCGAGGCCGCAGGCGAGCTGTCGATCCCGTTCACCACCGGGATCCTGATCGGCATCGGTGACACGCGGGCCGACCAACTCGCCGGTCTCGAGGCGATCGCGGCGAGTCACGCGCGGCACGGCCACGTGCAGGAGGTCATCGTCCAGAACTTCCTGCCGAAACTCCGCACGGCCATGAAGGGCGTGCGTCCGTGCCCGAGCGACGACTACCTCTGGGCCATCGCCGCCGCCCGGGTGATCCTCCCGCCCGAGATCCATCTGCAGGCGCCCCCGAACCTGTCGGACGACTTCGGGTCGCTCGTCGACGCCGGCATCGACGACTGGGGCGGGGTTTCGCCGGTCACGGCCGACCACGTCAACCCCGAGCGTCCGTGGCCCGATCTCGACCGGCTGCGCGAGGTCACCGAGGCGAAGGACCGCACGCTCGCACCGCGTCTCACCGTCTACCCCGAGTACGTGCGTGACCGTGCCCGCTGGATCGACGAGGGTCTGCACTTCAACGTGATCGATCGCGCTGACGCCGAGTGGCTCGGCCGTGACGATCCCGGCCAGTTCTGGCCCGAGAAGACCACTGCGGCCGACACGGTCGCCGACGGTGCCGAGTTCGTGCTCGTCGGCCACCGCTCGACCGCCTGGTACTCGGGCGCCGGCCCCGACACCACCCCCCGGACGATCGTCGCCGACGTCCCCTCCAGCGTCGGACGGTCGGCGGGACGTTCGCCCGGGTCCGCGGCGTCGGCCGTCACGGACGTCCTCGACGGGATCGAGGCGGGCGCGCAGCCGGGTGTCGACGAGCTGGTCACGCTGTTCGCGGCGCGGGGCGACGACGTCGTCGCCGTCGCCGACGCGGCGGATCGGATGCGTTCCGAGCTGGTCGGCGACACGCTCACGTGGGTCGCCAACCGCAACATCAACTACACGAACGTCTGCACGTTCAAGTGCAAGTTCTGCGGGTTCTCCAAGGGTCCGCTGTCGCTGAACCTGCGTGGGACCCCGTACCTCCTCACCCTCGACGACATCGCCGAGAGGGCCAAAGAGGGGTGGGACCTCGGCGCCACCGAGGTCACGCTGCAGGGCGGCATCCATCCCGACTTCGACGGCGACTACTACATCGACGTCACGAAGGCCGTGAAGGACGCCGTGCCCCACATGCACGTCCACGGCTTCACCGCACTCGAGGTCACCGAGGGCGCGCGCCGTCTCGGCGAGGATCTCCGCACCTACCTCGGTCGGCTGAAGGACGTCGGGCTCGCCTCGCTGCCCGGCACCGCCGCCGAGATCCTCGATGACGAGATCCGGGCGATCCTCTGTCCTGACAAGGTCGACACCGAGGAGTGGCTCGAGGCGCATCGGGCCGCTCACGAGGTCGGTCTCCACTCGAACGTCACGATGATGTTCGGCGCCGTCGAGGAGCCGGTCCACTGGGCCCGCCATCTCGTGCGCACACGCGATCTCCAGGAGGAGAACGTCGCCGCCGGTCGCACCGGGTTCACCGAGTTCGTCGGACTCCCGTTCGTCCACATGGCGTCGCCGATCTACCTCCAGCGCAGGGCCCGCCGTGGGCCGACGTTCCGAGAGACGCTGCTCGTCCACGCGGTCGCCCGCCTGGCGTACGGCGAGCTGATCCCGAACATCCAGGCGAGCTGGGTGAAGATCGGGCTCGACGGCACGAAGCAACTGATGAACGCCGGGTGCAACGACCTCGGCGGCACGCTGATGGACGAGAACATCTCCCGCGCGGCCGGCGCGAGCCACGGTCAGGCGATGACCGCCGACAGCTTCGAGCAGCTCGCCGCCGAACTCGGTCGCCCGCTCGAACAGCGCACCACCAGCTACGGCCGCGTCGAGCCCACACCTGCCTGATCCGGCCCTCCGCTCGTGCCCGTAGGGTGACCTCGTGAGCGAGATCGAGGCGGCACGGGAGGTCATCGCCAACGCCGAGCGGATCGTCGTCTTCACCGGCGCGGGCGTCTCGACCGAGTCGGGCATCCCCGACTTCCGCGGACCGAACGGCGTCTGGACCAAGAACCCGGCGGCGGAGAAGGCGTCGAACATCCAGTACTACCTGTCCGACCCCGAGGTCCGGAAGGCCGCGTGGCAGGCGCGTCTGGCCGCACCGGCGTGGACCGCCGAGCCCAACCGGGCGCACGCCGCCATCGTCGAACTCGAACGTCGGGGTCAACTCCACGGACTCGTCACCCAGAACATCGACGGGCTCCATCAGATGGCGGGCAACGACCCCGCGAACGTGATCGAGGTGCACGGCACGATCTGGTTCTCGCGGTGCTGGGAGTGCTCCGACCGGCGGCCGATGGAGGAGATGCTCGATCGGGTGAGGGCGGGTGAGGAGGACCCGCCGTGCCACGTGTGCGGCGGCATCGTGAAGAGTGACACCATCAGCTTCGGACAGGCCCTCGTGCCCGAGGTGATCGATCGAGCCCTGCGGGTGAGCGACGAGTGCGACGTCATGCTCGCCGTCGGGTCGACCCTCTCGGTGTTCCCCGCCGCCAACTGCGTGCCCCGAGCGAAGGCGGCGGGTGCGTCGGTGGTGATCGTCAACGGTGACGAGACCGGGATGGATCGCTACGCCGACCACCTCCTCCGGGGGTCCATCGGTGATCTGCTGCCGCAGCTCGTCGCCGCCGAGTCCCGCACCGACTGAGTCGCTCGCCGATCCCACGCCGTCGCGGGGCCGTAACGTGTTCGTCATGAGAGCGCGTCCGTCCCGCGTGACCCGGCCGGTCGCAGCCGTGACCCTGGTGGCCGCTGCCGCCCTGGTCGTCGGACTGGTCGTCTCGGCGCGGCCCGACCGGATCGACGGCTCGGCGGCGGTCGACTCGCTGGTGGCCGCCAGCCGCGAGGATCCGCCGGCGCCTCCTGCGACACCGGCACCTCCGCCGACGCCGCCGTCGCTCGACGTCGACGGCTCCATCCGCGTCGACCAGTTCGGGTACCTCCCCTCCATGGACAAGGTCGCCGTCGTCGCCGGCGCGGCCCCGGGCTCGCGGATCGAACTGCGCTCGGCGTCCGGCGCCGTGGTCCGTCGCGGTTCGGCGCAGGCCTGGAACGGCGGCGCCGTCGATCCGCAGAACGGTCAGCGGGCGTGGTGGTTCGACTTCAGCGACGTCCGCGCCACCGGGTGGTACGAGGTGGTCGACGTCGCCCGCGGTGCGTCGAGCGGCTGGTTCGTGATCTCGTCCGCCGCCTACGACGATGTCCTCGACGCGGCGCTCAAGACGTTCTGGTTCAACCGGGGCAACGTCGCCCACTCAGCGTCGTTGGCCGGGCCGTGGGCCCAGCAGGCCACGCTCGTCGGACCGAACCAGGACGGCGAGGCGCGGGCGATCGACGATCCCGACAACCCGTCGACCACCAAGGACCTGCGCGGCGGCTGGTACGACGCCGGCGACACGAACAAGTACGTCACCTTCGCGTCGGCGCCGGTGCACCAGCTGCTCGGGGCGTACGAGCGCCACCCGAGCGTGTTCGACGATGCGGTCGGCATCCCCGAATCCGGCAACGGCATCCCCGACGTCCTCGACGAGGTGCGCGTCGAACTCGAGTGGATCCGGAAGATGCAGCGCGGCGACGGCGCAGTCCACATCAAGATGGGTTTCGCCGGGTTCAACGGGTCGGGGCCCATCACCTCCGACACCCGACCGCGTTTCTACGAGGAGGTGTGCTCGTCGTCGACCGTCGCGGCGTCGGCGATGTTCGCCCACGGCGCACGCGTGTACGCCGACATCGATGCGTCGTTCGCCGCCGATCTCCAGAGTCGTGCGATCGACGCCTGGGACTGGTACCAGGCCAGCCCGAAGCGCACCGATTGCGACCCCCAGGTGATCAACGCCGGTGACGCCGACGTCTCGATCGACGATCAGGCCAGCACGGCGGTCATCGCTGCCGTCCACCTGCTCGACCTGACGGGCGACGACCGGTATCACTCGGCGATCCGGGCGGATCTGACCCGGATGGAGCCGTTCATCGATCGCAGCATCGGCCGGTACGAGCCGCACCACGCACTGGCGTTGCTCACGTACGTCGGGCTGCCCGGCCGCGATCCGAACGTCGTCGCCACCATCCGGTCGCTCGTCGCCGAGATCGCCGACCCGAACAACCCGCGCGACCGCCACGGGTTCGACCCGTCGGCGAGCGCCTATCGCTCGTTCATGCCCGACGCCCAGTACCACTGGGGCAGCAACATGCCGATGGCGAACACCGGTGTCGCGAACGTGGCATGGATCGAACTCGCCTCGGCGCTCGGGGTCGACACCTCCCGCGCGGGGGAGTTCCGGCGTCGCGCCGACGCGCACGCGAACACGATCCACGGTGTGAACCCGCTCGGCGTGGTGTACCTGTCGAACATGTCGGCGTACGGAGCCGAGAACTCGCTGAACGAGCTGTACCACTACTGGTACGCCGACGGCAGCGAGTTCGACGGCGCCGAGACGTCGACCGGCCCGGCGCCCGGGTACGTGGCGGGCGGCCCGAACAAGAACTACTCCGGCTCGCTCACCCCACCCGCCGGTCAGCCGCCGGCGCTGTCGTACGCCGACACCAACTCGACGGCGGGCGGCGAGCCGATCTGGGAGATCTCCGAACCGGCGATCTACTACCAGTCGGCGTACGTCGCGCTGCTGGCGTCGGTCATCGATCGATGACGCCGGCGGCGATCAGCGTCGAGCAGCGTCGGCGCCGGCGAGCTCGCCGGCACCACCAAGGATCCCACCGTCGAGAGGGTCGTGACGCGCGCGGCGGAGCTCGAGCGCTCGGCCCGATCCATTCGACCGACCCGGCCACTCCCTACCTCGCGATCCACGCGCGAGCCGAGGTGTCGATCGACGATGTCGATGCCGCGCTCTACGACGAGGTGTCCCTCCGTCGGTTCACGACCATCCGCCGCACGGTGTTCGCGATGGACGCCGAGGTGGCGTCCGCTGCCTTTGCCGCAGCGAACTCGCCGATCGTCGAGACGCTTCGACGCCAGCTGATCGGATGGCTCGACGCGAGCGACGATGTCGACGGCGACGCGGCCTCGTTCCTCGCCCACGTCGAGGCACAGGTCGTCGCCGAACTCCGGTCGGGAGGGCCGCGATCCGGTGCCCAGCTCGCCGAGGCGATCCCCGATCTCGCGGTTCGATTCGAGCCGAAGCCAGGGGCGTCGTACTCACGTCCGCAGCGCATCACGTCGAAGGTGCTCGAGATCCTCGGAACCGAGATGCGGATCGTCCGATCGAGACCGACCGGCGCCGACTTCACGTCGGGCGCGTGGCGGTGGGCGGCCGCTGACCCCCGATGGCTCGACGAGGTCGCCGACGTCTCGCCCGACGCCGCCCTCGTCCGGCTCCTCGTGCGGTACCTCGACGCATGCGCGCCTGCGACCGTGACTGACATGACGTGGTTCACCGGAACCACCAAGACACGTGTGCGTCGCGCACTGGGCGAGCTCGGAGCGGTCGAGGTCGAGCTCGCCGAGGCCGACGAGCCCGGGTTCGTGCTGACCGATGATCCGTGGCTCGACGGTCGGGAGGAGCCGGAGCCCGACTCTGGAGCGACCGTGGCGCTGGTGCCCGGCCTCGACCCCACCACGATGGCGTGGAAGCAGCGGGCCTGGTACGTCGACGACTCGGCGGGCGTGGGCGTGTTCGATCGCAACGGCAATGCCGGCCCGACGATCTGGGTCGACGGAAGTGTGGTCGGCGTGTGGACGCAACGATCCGACGGGGAGATGGTGATGGAGATCCTCGACGGCGTCGACGTTCCGGATGACCGACGGGTGCAGATCGAGGAGGAGGCCGAGCGCATCGCCGGCTGGCTCGGCGACGTGCGCGTCAACTGGCGCTACCCGACCCCGATCACGAAACGCCTCGAGTCGTGATCACGTTCTGGGTCTGACCCCAGCGGTGACGGCAGGGCGGCGGGCGCGGGCAGCCAGCAGCGCTCCGGTGATCACCATCGCGATGCCGAGGATCGCGAGCGGGGCCACGTCGTCGTCACGGAATGCGACGCCGAGCGCCAGCGAGACGACCGGGATCAGGTACGTGATGAACGACGCCCGCTGGGAACCGACACGTCCGACGAGTGTGCCCATCACCGCAAAGGCGATGCCGGTGCCGACCACACCGAGCACGAGGACGGCGACCGTCGGTCCGACCTCCCACTCGGCATCGCCGAGGTCCCAGAACCCGTACGGAGCGGTCCACACCGTGGCGAGCGCGAGCATCCGACTCATCAGCGGCAGCGAGTCGTGCCGCGCCTGCAACGGGGCGGCGAGGTTGATGGCGAACCCGTAGCAGACGGTCGCCGCCACCACGAGGACGACTCCCCGCGCCTGACTCGCCCCGTCGCCGACCGACGGCAGGCTGATGCACACGATCCCGACGAAACCGACGGCGATGCCCACGAGGAGGGGACCGCGCGGAGGCTGGCCGAGGAACGCCGTGGCCACGAGGGCGACGAAGATCGGCGTCGCGCCGTTGAGGAGACCCGTCACGGCGGAGTTGATCCACTGCTCCGCGATGGGGAAGAGCGTGAACGGGAGTGCGACCCAGATCACCGAGAGGACGACCAGCCGTGGTCGGTCGTCGTCGTCGATCCGAACGTCGGGCTTGGGGAGCAGCGCGAGCGCGACGGCGCCGCTCGCGACCCGGATCAGGGTGATGAGCCCGGGCGGGAGCGCGTCGAGACCGATGTCGATGAGCAGGAACGACGAACCCCAGATGGCGGCGACGGCGAGGAAGAGTGTCCAGTCTCCTGGAGTGAACGCCCCGTCGTTCGCCGCCGCCGCCGATTGGATGAGCCGACGCGACGCACCGGCGCTCGCGCCTGTCTCGGTGTCGATGTCGGTGTCGGCCATCGCTCGGCACCGTATCCATGCAGCCGCGTCCGGACCGGCTGGATTCGGACGTCGCGCCGCCGGATCGGGCCGTTCGCCGGGAATGCACCGATCGAGTCTGCGGTTGACCCATTCCCGACCGTCCTGGTCGACAATCACCGATAGGATTCTTCGCATGGCAACGTTCCGCGATCTTCTCTCCGCCGCCAAGTCCGAGATCGACGAGATCGACACCGAGACCGCCGAACAGCGCATCGCGGACGGCGCGCTCGTCCTCGACGTCCGCGAACCCGACGAGTACGAGGAGGGCGCCATTCCCGGTGCCGTCCACATCCCGCGCGGCCACCTCGAGGCACAGGTCGAGAACCGCCTCACCGACAAGGATGCGCCGGTCGTCGTGTACTGCGCCGGCGGCGTGCGGTCGGCGTTCGCCGTGAAGACGCTCAACGAGCTGGGATACCGCGCCGCCGAGTCGATGGACGGTGGCTTCGGCCGCTGGAAGGACGAGGGCCGCGACTGGAAGAAGCCGGCCACGCTCACGGCCGAGCAGGGCCAGCGCTACAAGCGGCACCTGCTGCTGCCCGAGGTCGGCGTCGAGGGTCAGCTGGCGCTGCTCGACGCGAAGGTCCTGCTGCTCGGTGCGGGTGGGCTCGGCTCACCGGCGGCGCTGTACCTCGCCGCCGCGGGTGTCGGCACGCTCGGCATCGTCGACATGGACGAGGTCGACGCCTCGAACCTGCAGCGCCAGATCCTGCACAACGTCGACCGGGTCGGCGAGCGCAAGGTTGACTCCGCCAAGAAGACGCTGGTGGGGATCAACCCCGACGTCAACGTGGTCACGTACGACACCCGCCTCGACGCGTCGAACATCGTCGACATCATCTCGGGCTACGACGTCGTGATCGACGGCGCCGACAACTTCCCCAGCCGCTACCTGCTCAACGACGCGAGCGTCAAGCTCGGGATCCCCGTCGTGCACGGCTCGATCTTCCGGTTCGAGGGCATGGTCAGCGTGTTCCACCCGACCGAGGGGCCGACGTACCGCGACATGGTGCCCGAGCCGCCGCCCGCCGAACTGGCGCCTTCCTGCGCGGAGGCCGGTGTGCTCGGTGTGTTGCCCGGCATCGTCGGGTCGATCCAGGCGCTCGAGGCGATCAAGCTCATCCTCGGGCTCGGCGACGGTCTCGTCGGCCGCATCCTCACCGTCGACACGACGGAGATGGAGTTCCGGGTGTTCAACCTCAAGAAGGACCCGGCCAACGAGGTCACGTACGAGAACCGCGATCGGATCCAGATCGTCGAACTCGACGGTTTGTGTGCACCCGGCCTCTCGGATCACTGATCGAGTGGCGGGTGCCACAGCGCGCCGCAAGGCTCCCACAAGAGTTGATCAGATCGGTTCGGGCGGGGCGCCCGGGAGCCGATCAACGGGTATGGAGCGAAGCGAGGACTCAGTCGAGGAACTCGGGTTCGCGCGCGACGAGCTCGTCCCAGAAGGGCTGGAACTGGAACCAGCCGGCGAGGTCGTATCCCTGCGCCTCGTAACCCGACTGACAGAGGTCATCCGGGATATCGATCGGTTCTCCAGCCGACTGAGCGACGAGCTGACTCTGACAACACCGCTCGAGTGACACGAACCACCAGACGGCGGCGTCGACCGACCCGCCGGTGCTGATGAGGCCGTGGTTCTGATGGATGAGGCACTTCTTGTCGCCGAGCGCCTCGGCCATCTTGCGACCCACCTCGAGGTCGAGGACCACGGCGCCCGATCCGTCGCTGCACAGCGCAACGTCGTCGTAGAACATCGTGTGGTCCTGCGTGATCATCCGCAGTGGCTGGCCGAGCGACGAGAACGTTCGCCCGTACATCGAGTGCGAGTGGGCGGCCGCCATGATGTCGGGCCGCGCTGCATGGATCTGCGAGTGGATCGCGAAGGCGGCGGCGTTGACCGGCCGGTCGCCGACCACGACCTCACCGGTGTGATCGACGCAGATCAGGTCGCTGACCTTCATCAGCTTGAAGTTGTGCCCGAAGGGGTTCACCCAGAACCGGTCGGGGAACTCGGGGTCGCGAACGGTGACGTGACCGGCCACTCCCTCGGCGAGGTTCAGACGACCCATGATGCGCAGCCCGGCCGCAAGGCGCTGTTTGCGTCGAAGTCGCTCCTCCTCGACGTCGCCGGCCTCGAACGTGGCCTGGGACTCGAGCTGCTCGCGAGTGTCGTCGAACGTGTTCGCCATGATCGTCAGGGTACTTCTTCGTGCACATGCGCCGTCCAGGGGACGCGAGCCGTACCGTTGGGTCGATGGAGACCGACGCAGTGACGTCGCCCACGGTTCTGTTCGTCTGCGTCCGCAACGGTGGGAAGTCGCAGATGGCCGCAGCGCTGGCCCGCTCCGTCGCCGGTGACCGCCTCGACGTCCACTCCGCCGGAACCGACCCGGGCACGACGCTCAATCAGGAGTCCGCAGCGTCGGTCGAGGAGGTCGGCGCGTCGATGGACGGTGAGTTCCCCAAGCCGATCGATCCCGAGGTGATCGGGAGGGCTCGGCGTGTGGTCCTCCTCGGTGCCGATGCCGAGCTCGATCCGGCGGTTCCGGTCGGCGGTGAGGTCGTGCGGTGGCAGACCGACGAGCCCTCCGAACGGGGGATCGAGGGCATGGAGCGGATGCGGATCATCCGCGACGACATCAACCAGCGGGTCCGGTCGCTCGTCGACGACCTCGCCCCGGTCGACTGAGTCGTTCGGCGGGTCCGACGTTCTCGTCGCGTTCCTGCACCACCACACCCGCGATCACGAGTGCGATTCCGACGAGGTCGAGCGCCCCGGGCCGTTGATCGAGGGCGATCCAGCCGATCGCGGCGGCGGTCACGGGCAGGAGTGCGAGGAGAACGGAGAACCGTCGGATCGGGATGCGACGCAACGTGAACTGGTCGATGCCGTAGCCGATCGCGTTCGAGAAGACGCCGACGACGAGGCACGCGGCGAGCAGTCCGGCCGACGTCCAGACGTGTCCGCTGCCGGGCAGCCCGATCGGTGCGGTGACGAGGGTTCCGATCGCGAGTCCGAGCCCCAGTCCGGCGACGCCTCGATCGACCTGCGCGACCCGCGATCCGATCACGATGTACGCGGCCCAGAGCGCCGACGCGATCAGGATGAACACGACGCCGAGCAGGTTGTCGTCCACCTCGACGCCGCCCAGGACCGCCACGCCCAGCACGGCCAGCGCGAGGGCGATCGCATTGCGGGAGCTGCGCGTGGTGGCGGCGGCGACAGCGATCGGCCCCAGGAACTCGATCGTCACCCCCTTGCCCAGGTCGATGCGTTCGATGCCGAGGTAGAAGAACAGGTTCATCAGCGCGGTCGTGATCCCGAACGCCGCGACCCCCACGAGTTGGCGACGGGTCCACCCGCGCCACCAGCCTCGGCTGACGAAGAGCAGCGCTCCCGCGGCGCCGAGCACGCGGAACCACGCCACGATCCGCGGCTCGACCTCGTCGAACAGCAGCACGGCGATCGCCGCGCCCACGTACTGCGCGACTGCGGACAGCACGAAGAGCGCCTCGGGTTGCGCCGTCGACAGCCACCTCGAGACCGGGCCGGTCGGCGCCGGCGGTGCCTCGGTCGGGGTGCTCACTCCGCCGATTGTTCCATCGACCCCGGGACTCGATGGAACGTTCGCCGCGTGACGCGCGACGATGGCATCCGTGAACCGCGCCATCCGCCCGGCCGGGATCGCCGCCCCCGCCGCCAACTACGAGCATGCCGTCCTCACGACGGGCGCCGAGCGGTGGCTCCACACGTCCGGTGTCGTGCCGGTGGCTCCCGACGGCAGCACGCCCGACGACGTCGGCGAGCAGGCGGCGCTCGCTTGGCGCAACGTTGCTGCGATGCTGGGTGAGGCCGGCATGTCGCCCGACGACGTCGTCTCGGTCACGACGTACGTCGTGGTCGGAGAGGAGCTCGGCCCGGTGATGGCCGCTCGCGATGCGTTCCTCGGCGGACACCGTGCTGCCTCCACCCTGGTCACCGTTCCCGCACTCGCCCAGCCGCAGTGGCGCATGGAAGTCGCCGTCGTCGCCGCCCGCTGAACGAGCCCCGATCGATCCGTGCACGCCATCCGTTTCGACGACGTCACCAAGTCATGGCCCGAGTCGCCCCACGCCGTCGACCACGTGCTGCTGTCGATCGACGCCGGCGAGTTCTTCTCGATCGTCGGGCCGTCCGGCTGCGGCAAGACGACCCTGCTCCGGATCCTCTGCGGCCTCGAGGCTCCGACCTCGGGATACGTGGTGCACGGCGGCGTCGACATCACCAGGTGGCCGACGCGTGAGCGCGGGTTCGGGCTCGTCACGCAGCAGAACCAGCTCCCGAACCACCTGACCGCGGAGAAGAACATCGGCTTCCCCTTGGAAGTCCGTCGGTCGTCTCGGGCGTCGGTCCCCGACACGATCCCGATCCCCGACCGGGTGCGCCACGAGGCCGAGGCGTTCGGGATCGCGGACCTCCTCGCGCGCCGCCCGGCGACCCTGTCCGAGGGTCAGCGCCGTCTGGTGCAGCTCGCCCGGGAGGTGATCGCCGGTCCGTCCACGCTCCTGCTCGATGAGCCACTCGGATACCTCGAGGACCAGTCGCGGACCCGGGTGCGGAACGCGATCCTCCACACTCACGCCGACCGCGGACTCACGACGCTGATGGTCACCGCCAATCAGCTCGACGCAATGGTGATGAGCGACCGCATCGCCGTGATGTTCGACGGCGCCGTCGAACAGGTCGGCTCGCCCCAGGACGTCGACGACCGACCGGCGACCGTGCGCGTCGCGACGTTCTTCGGCGAGCCGGCGATGAACGTGTGGCCCACGATGGTCCGGCGACTCGAGGGTGGCGTCGCGGGAGGCGGGGTCGGCGTCGAGGTCCTCGGCCGGGTGATCGAGCTCGATCGGACGGGCATCGAGCCGTACGTGGAGCGACCCGTGCTCGTCGGGATCCGGCCCGACGAGGTGAGTCTGCGCGGGAATCGGGACTCCACCCCCGGTGTCGCGGTCACGGTCGGTCCGAGCGAGACGGTCGGGCACGCCACCTTCGTGCGGGCGACCACCGGCGACGGCGCCTCGGTGCGATCGTCGGTCACCGGCCCGCCGCCGCGCGCCGGGTCGGTCGTCACGGCCACCCCTCGGTCGGCGCGGATTCACCTCTTCGACCCGGCGACCGGCATCGCCGTCCATCACCCGGCGTCGCTCCGCTGAGGGACGTACGATCACGTCATGGCCGACTCCGCGGAACTCCCCCAGACCGACTCCGGCATCTCGATCGACCCGCTGTACACGTCCGAGGCGCTCGGCGACTGGGATCCGGCCGCGCACCTGGGCGCCCCCGGGAAGGCTCCGTACACGCGCGGCGTCTACCCGTCGATGTACACGAGCCGGCTCTGGACGATGCGCCAGTACTCGGGCTTCGGGTCCGCCGAGCAGACCAACGAGCGGTTCAAGTTCCTCCTCGACGCCGGTCAGACCGGGCTGAGTTGCGCGTTCGACCTGCCGACGCAGATGGGCTACGACTCCGACGCGGCGCGGGCCGAGGGCGAGGTCGGCAAGGTCGGCGTCGCGATCGACTCGATGGCCGACATGCGCCTGCTGCTCGCCGACATCCCGCTCGGCGAGGTCACCACCTCGATGACGATCAACTCCACGGCGGCGATCCTGCTGCTGATGTACGAGCTCGTCGCCGAGGAGCAGGGCGTCGGGCCCGATCAGATCGGCGGCACGATCCAGAACGATCTGCTGAAGGAGTACATCGCTCGCGGCACGTACGTGTACCCGCCGCGACCGTCGATGCGGATCATCACCGACATCTTCGAGTACTGCTCGAAGCACGTCCCGTCGTGGAACACGATCTCGATCTCCGGCTACCACATCCGCGAGGCCGGCTCGACGGCGGTCCAGGAGATCGCGTTCACGTTGGCGAACGCCATCGCCTACGTCCAGGCGGCGATCGACGCCGGCCTCGACGTCGACGCGTTCGCACCGCGGCTGAGCTTCTTCTGGAACGGCCACAACAACTTCTTCGAGGAGACCGCGAAGTTCCGGGCGAGCCGCCGGATGTGGCACCGGATCATGACCGAGCGGTTCGGCGCGCAGAACCCGAAGTCGGCGATGCTGCGGTTCCACACCCAGACCGGCGGGTCCACGCTCACGGCGCAGCAGCCGCTCAACAACGTCGTACGCGTCGCGATCCAGTCGATGGCCGCGGTCCTCGGCGGCACACAGTCACTGCACACCAACGGCTACGACGAGGCGCTGAGCCTGCCCACCGAGACCGCGGCTCGGATCGCGCTGCGGACCCAGCAGATCATCGGCTACGAGTCGGGCGTGACCGACACGGTCGATCCGCTCGCCGGGTCGTACTTCGTCGAGTCGCTCACCGACGAGGTCGAGCGCCTCGCGTGGGAGTACATCGAGCGCATCGACGAGATGGGCGGCGCCGTCTCGGCGATCGAGTCCGGCTTCCAGATGGACGAGATCGAGCAGGCGGCCTACGAGTACACGAAGTCGATCGACGACGACGAGCGGGTGATCGTCGGGGTCAACAAGTTCACCGTCGAGTCGGAGCCCGAGCCCGAGACCTTCCCCATCTCGCCCGAACTCGAGCGGGCGCAGACGGCGCGCACGCAGGCCTACAAGGCCGATCGCGACACGGCGGCTGTCGAGTCGGCACTCGCCGCCGTCAAGGCGACGGCGGAGACCTCGGACAACCTGCTCTACCCCATGAAGGACGCGCTGCGCGCCGACTGCACGCTCGGCGAGATCAGCGACTCCCTCCGCGACGTCTTCGGCGTCTACCAGCCCTGACGTCTCAGCGGGGCTGCCGTTCGTCGCCGAGCCACGACGCCAGGTCGTCGAACACTGCGAGGACCAGCCGATCGATGCCGCGGGCGCGCATCTCGACACGCGCCGGATGTGCCGGATCGAGGAGCTCGGGAACGAACGTCTCGTAGGCCGTCCGGAGGAACGGACGGTCGCCGGCGCGTCTCGCCGCCTCGGCGTCGGCCGCAGCGAGCTGATCGTCCCGGTTCGGCTTCGACCACTGCACGTTGATGCCGTCCGCGAGGCGGCCCGCCACCCGCGCCAGGGCGACCGAGTTGACCCCGACGATGGTCAGCGGACGCGGTCGCGGCAGCGGGAAGGTCGAGAAATCGCCGTCGCGGTCGTCGGACCACTCCTCGGCGGCCAGTTCGAGCACCCGCTCGACGCGGGCGTGACGTGCCGCGAGGTCGTCGATCAGATCGTGGCCGAGGATCTCCTGCTCCCGAGCCCAGCTCGAACCGGGAGCGGCACCTGCGCCCACGCCGAGGTGGAACCGGCGACCGGAGATCACGCCGACCGACGCAGCTGCAGAGACCAGGGTTCCGGGTTGGCGGTTGAACGCGTTCGCCACCATGGTGCCCAGCTCGATCGTCGTCGTAGCCTCGGCGAGCGCCCCGAGGAGCGCGAACGCCTCGAGCGTCGTGGCACCGCCGATCGGGAGCCCCGCGAGGTGGTCGAGGACGTGGATGGCGCCGTACCCGCGTCGCTCGGCCTCCTGGGTCGCGGTTCGCAGGGTGCTCCAGTCGCAGTTGCCGGCGCTCAGCGAGATGTCGATGATCATGGATCCCCAGGCAATCGCGCTCGGCGTGCCGAACGCACCCGCGCCGTGCTCGAACTTGAGGATCTCCTGAGGAGTTCCTCAAGTGACCTCACGAATCCGCCGATCGATGCACCGACGGATCGCGGCGGACGCGACCGGGACCACCCCCGACACACGGAGATCCACATGAGCGACATCCTCGTCGTCGACGACGACCCCGACATCTGCGCGCTCGTCAGCTTCAAGCTCGAGCAGGCGGGTCACAACGTCACGGTCGCCCACGACGGAGAAGCAGGCCTCGAGGCCGTGCGAGCGCAGGACTGGGACCTCATCCTCCTCGACTGGATGATGCCGCGGAAGACGGGGCCCGAGGTCTCGCGTGAGATCCGGACGATCGAGGGGCGTGAGAACGTCCCGGTCATCATGCTCACCGCCAAGGCACAGGAGTCCGACATCGAGATCGGGTTCGCCGCCGGCGCCGACGACTACGTCGTGAAGCCCTTCAGCCCGCGGGAGCTCTCCACTCGTGTGACCGCTGCTCTCGCCCGCCGGGTGGGATGACCATCGCCGACGGCTTCGGGATCGCTCTCGTCGTCGTCATCGTCGCGGTCGTCGTCGCCGTCCTGGCCATCGTCGGCGTGAAGCTCGTTCGTGCGCGGACGAGCCGCCGTCGCGAGTCGGCGATCGAGGACGGACGGCGAGCGGTTCTGCTCGCGTTCGACGATCCCCGCGCGCTCGACGGGCTCGACCCCGAGATCGTCGAGGCGATCGCGGTCCGGATGCTCTCGCAACTGCGCGGATCGGATCGCGACGAACTCGCGTCCCGTCTCGACGAGGCCGGCGTCGTCGCCGCGGCCCGGGATCGCCTCCGGGACCGTCGACCGGGTCGACGGATCCAGGCGGCCGACCTCCTCGGTCTCTGCGCCGACGACGAACTCGCCGACGACCTCATCGACGAGCTCTCCGAGCGGCTCGACGACCGTGATCTCGACGTCCGTCAATCGGCGGCGCGGGCGCTCGGTCGCATCGGCGACGGGCGCGCCGTCCCCGCCCTCGTGCAGGCGCTGACCACTCGCCAGATCTCGGTGAACACGGCCGGAGTCGCCCTCCTCCGTCTCGGTGCCGAGGATCCCGGGCCGCTGCCGATGCACCTCCGAGCGCCGCATCCCCGGGTCCGGGCGACCGTCGCCGAGGTGCTCGGCGAGCTCGGGGAGGTCCACGTCCGCCACGAGATCGCCGACCTCCTGCACGACGACCCCGTGGTCTGGCGATCGGCGGTCCGCGCGCTCGGGCAGCTGCAGGTCAATGACGTGGTGCCACGGCTCGTGCTCGAGCTGGAGATCCTGCTCGGCGTCGACGAGGGCGACGGCGAGGTCGCGGGCGAGGGTCGATCCTCCGCCGGTCGATCGCGCGTCGAGCTCGACTCCGACACGATCCTCGTGATCGAGGCGCTGCGGTCGATCGGCGACCCGAGCGCGATCCCGACGCTCGAGTCGTGCCGCGACCGGTCGTCACGCGTGGCTGCAGCCGCCGATCGGGCGATCCGTGTGCTCGACCGACGCGGCCCCGATCGGCCGTTCACGGGAGATCCGCAGACGACCGCCACCGTCGAGGGCGCGTCGGGAGCCGACGTGGTGCCCATCGGAGCGGCGAAGGGTGCGGCGTGAGAGACGTCGTCGCGTTCATCCTCAACGCATTCAACGGGTTCGTGCTCGTGTACTTCATCGTCTTGAACACCAGCTACCTGGTGCTCATCTGGCTCGCCGCCACGATGACGAAGCACCGCGTGCAACGCGACGACACCGCCGCCCTCGAGGACATCCTCACGAGCCCGCTGACCCCGAGCATCTCCGTCATCATCCCGGCCTGGAACGAGGAGGCGTTCATCGTCGACAGCGCGCAGGCCGCGTTGCGATTGCGCTATCCCGACCACGAGGTGGTCATCGTCGACGACGGATCGACCGACTCGACGTTCGAGCGTCTCCGGACCGCCTTCGACCTCGTCGAGGTCACGCCCATCGACGACTCCGACGTGCCGCTGCGGGGCGCGATCCGATCGGTGCACGTACCGGCCTCCGGTGACCGCCTGACGGTCGTCCGCAAGGAGAACGCGGGCACCCGCGCCGACGCGGTCAACGCCGGCGTCAACGCGGCGTCGAAACAGCTGGTCTGCTTCGTCGACGCCGACTCGCTTCTCGAGGCCGATGCCCTGCTGAGGACCGTCCAGCCGTTCGTCGACGATCCCGATCGGATCGTGGCGACCGGAGGTGTGATCCGCGCGCTCAACGGCTGCGAGGTCATCGACGGCGAAGTCGTCGACGCCCGACAGCCGACGACCTGGGTCGCACGGATCCAGGTGATCGAGTACCTGCGCTCGTTCCTGCTCGGACGGACCGGCTGGTCGCGCCTGGGAGCGCTGATGATCATCTCGGGCGCCTTCGGTCTCTATCGGCGAGACATCGTGGTCGAGCTCGGTGGGCTCGACGACGAGTCCCTCGGCGAGGACTTC
>JBCCTP010000040.1:0-17377 GCA_039198505.1 Actinomycetota bacterium
GGTCGCCGCGGTGGACCGAGAGCTGCGGCCACCGGCAGCCTGCCGCCGTCCCGCGCGGCTCCGACCAGATCTCGACGCCGGCGGAGTCGTACAGCACCAGCCGGGTCGTCTCGATCGAGTGGCCGAGGATGGTCGACTCGAGCCGCAGGTCGAACAGCTCCCGCACCGCCTCGGGTTGGAGGTTGATCCCCAACCCGAGCGGTTGGATCTCCGGCGCCGCCTCGAGCACGCGAACCGGGACTCCGATCTCGTGGCACGTGAGCGCGAGGGTGAGACCGGCGATCCCCCCACCGGCGACGAGGACGTCCATGGACGGACGCTAGTGGACCCGCGGCGACGCGAATTCCGGGAGGTCGTGCGCCACCGGTTCTCCAGAGGATCTCCAGACGGTCGTCAAGACTCGACCCGTCGGCGTCTCGAAGATGGCATCACACACCAACGAACGGCGCCGCAGGGCGCCCCGACACGAGGAGAGACCGATGTCCATCATCGAGGCCGACCGCCCGGCCGTCCCCACCTTCCGTTCCACCAGCCGTCCTGGCACGACTCCCACGACTGCCGCCGACGCGACCGACTGGGGTGCCGTCGCCGCCGACGTCGCCGCTCGGATCGCCCCGGCGGCCGCTCGTCACGATGCCGACGGGACCTTCGTCCACGAATCGTTCGACGTCGCCTGCGACGCCGGGCTCGGCTCGGCGCTCGTCCCGACCGAGTTCGGCGGGGGAGGTGCCAGCCTCGTCGAGGCCGGCACGATCCTGACCGAGCTCGCGAAGGGGTGCCCGGCGACCGCCGTGACGCTGTCGATGCACTACCACCTCGTCGCTGCGCAGGTCTGGCGTCAGAACTCGGGCCAGTCGGCCGAGGCCGTGCTGCGCAAGGTCGCCGACGGAGCGATCCTCATCTCGACCGGCGCCGCCGACTGGATCGACTCGCGTGGCAGGGCCACCAAGGTCGACGGTGGATTCCGCGTGTCGGCCCGCAAGACGCCGTCGAGCGGAGCCCGAGCCGGAACGGTGCTGGTGACCAGCATCCCGTGGGCCGACGGCGACGCCGACCACCCCGGGCCGCAGGTCCTGCACTGTGCGATCCCGTTCGCCTCCGAGGGGGTGACCATCGAGGAGACCTGGGACTCGATGGGTCTTCGGGGCACGGGATCCGACACCGTCGTGTACGACGACGTCTTCGTTCCCGACGCCGCCGTCAGCCTGATCCGACCGTCGGGTGCGTGGCACCCGATCTGGAGCGCCGCCCTCGGCGTCGCCATGCCGCTGATCATGTCGGCGTATCGCGGGATCGCCGAATCGGCCGCCGAGATGGCGATCGAATCGGCTCGCCAGCGAGGCGACGATCCGGTCGTCGCCACCCTCGTCGGCGAGATGACGAACCGTCGTCTCGCGTGCGCCGACACCGTCGACGCGATGCTCGCCGCCTCCGACGGTCTGCGCTACGCACCGACGCTCGACCACACCGCTCGGGTGCTCGCACGGAAGACGACGGCTGCCGAGGCCGCGATCGACACCGTGCGCCTCGCACTCGAGATCTGCGGTGGATCGGCCTACGGCCGACGCGGCGGGGTCGAGCGCCTGCTCCGCGACGTGCACGGGGCGCTGTTCCACCCGCTCCCCGCAGGACGCCAGAAGCCATTCACCGGGCGTCACCTGCTCGGCCTCGACCCGGTGGCAGCGTCATGACCTGCGTCGACGCACTCATCCGACCGGCCGGGCCGGCGCCGCACGACACGGCGAGCCACGTCGGCTCGGTCGACGGGTCGTTCCACAACGGCCCGATCAGCTCCTTCAACGCCTGGTTCTTCTCGGCGTTCGAGGGATACATCAACCACATCAGCCGCCGACACAAGAAGGCCGCGTTCTCCTACGTGTCGGGCGACGTCGTGGTCGAACTCGGCGCCGGGACCGGAGCGAATTTCGGGTTCCTGCGCCGGGGGACCGTCGTCCACGCCGTCGAGCCGAGCCGTGCCATGCACGACCGTCTGCGCGAGGCGGCCGTCGAGGCGGGTGTGGAACTCCACATCCAGCCGAGTGGGGCCGAGTGTCTCGATCTGCCCGACGCCAGCGTCGACGAGGTGATCTGCAGCCTCGTGCTGTGCACGGTCGACGATCCGCAGGCGGTCGTGGCCGAGGTGCTCCGCGTCTTGCGGCCGGGCGGCCGGTTCCGTTTCGTCGAGCACGTGGCAGCGCCGGACGGCATTCGCGCCGTCGTCCAGCGGGCGATCCGTCGCCCGTGGGGCTGGCTGTTCGAAGGGTGCGACCCGCACCGACGGACGCCGGAGCTCATCGAGGCCGCCGGCTTCTCGTCGGTCGAGATCCAGCGCCGTCGCTTCCGGCAGTCGATGTTCTGGCCGGTGAACACCGCCGCCTGGGGCATCGCCACCCGGTGACCGCTCACGCCGACCGAACGTCTCGACTCCGGGGCGTTCGGTCGGCGACGATGAACGCATGGACGCCACCTCGCTGGTCCCGACCGTCGATCTCTCGAACCCCTCGGACGACGAGTTGGCAGCCGTCGACCGGGCCTGCTCCGACCACGGGTTCTTCCTCCTCAGAGGGCACGGGGCCGACGATCTGATCGAACGCGCGTGGACGCAGGCCGACACGTTCTTCCGGTCCGATCGAGCCGAGCGTCTCGCCGTCCAGCGTGACCTCGACAATCCGCTCGGGTGGTTCGACCGCGAGCTCACCAAGCGCCGCCGTGACCACAAGCAGGTGTTCGACTTCGTCGATCCATCGGCGCCGGCGGCCGATGCGTTCAACCGCTGGCCCGACGCCGATCACTTCCCCGAGTTCCGGTCGACGCTGGCCGAGTACTACGACACCTTGAGCCATCTGGCCGCTCGCACGGTGGCTCTCGTCCACGCCGCCCTGGGACTGTCCGCGGAGGTCGCGGATCGCCACACGGGCGACCGGACGAACTCGTCGGTCCGTCTCAACCAGTACCCGGTCGGCGACCCGGTGCCCGCCGACGAGCGCGCCGAACTGCGTGAGCTCGGAGAGACCGCACTCGGTTGGCACACCGACCCCGGCGTCCTCACGCTGCTGGTGCAGGACGACACCGGCGGCCTCGAAGCCCGCACCCGCTCGGGGGAGTGGATCCCGGTCCCGCCGCAGCCGGGCACGATCGTGGTCAACCTCGCCGACGCGATGCAGGTGTGGACCAACGATCGCTACCGCGCCGCCGTGCACCGCGTCACCACGATGACCGACAGCGACCGGATGAGCATCCCCTACTTCTTCAATCCCTCGCGCACCGCCGAGATCGAACCGATCGCCGAACTCGGCGTCGATCCGCGCTACCGGTCGTTCGTCTGGCGCGACTTCATGCGGGCGCGGACCGACGACAACTTCTCCGATCTCGGCGCCGACGACGCGCAGATCAGCGACTACGCGCTGACCTGACCGACTCGAGCACGATCGCGTGTCGCTGGCGCGCGACGGTGCACGAGAAGCAGGGCCGCCGAGCGATCAGGGCGACAGGGTCGGGCCGAACGACGGCTGGGGAGCACAGTCGCTCTCGACCACCGGCTCGGGTGGGACGGTCGCCTGGTACCGCAGCGTGAACTCGACGGCCGTGACCGGCTCGAGCGACTCGACGAACTCGCCGAGTCCGACGAGGTCGACGTCGGTGGAGCTGAGCGTGAACACCGTGTCGCCGTCCTGGAAGTACACGCTCGTGAGATCGGGGACGAACGGTTGTGCGTCGACGAACGCCGGCTTCCCGAGGAACTCGGCATCGACGAGCTGACGGTTGCCGAACGCCAGGTCGGCGAGCGTGCCTCCGGGGATCTGCTCGAGACGGATCGCGGCGGGAGCTTCTTCCGTGCCGACCTGGAACACCGCGACGTACCGGTTCCGGTTCGGGCCGACCGCGATGACGTCCCATCCGGTCGGCAGGGTCATGTCGATGACGCCGGCCACGTCGACCGACGTCGCCGACAGGAGGTTGGCCACCGCCGGACGGAACGGTTCGGCGTCGGGTGCGTCGATCATCAGGAGCAGCCCGCACGGTGCGCGGAGTTGGTACGAGGGTGCACCGCCGGAGTCGTCGGAGGGCACGCCGATCTCGAGGCTCCCCGCCGTGATGACCTCGAGTCCCGAGAAGTCGGCCGCGTCGCCGTCGATCTCGGCCATCCACAGGGTCGAACCGTCGGGCGCACGGAGGAGCAGTGACGAACTCCCCGCCGCAGGAGACGAGATCTCGGCTTCGTCGATGGGGAGCGCGTCGAGAGGGAGGACGATCGGTCGGTCGCTGTCGACCCCGGTGCGGATGACCGGCGGCAGGGTGGTCGGAGGGAGCGTGGTGGTGGTCGTCGTGGTGGTGGTCGTGGTGGTGGTCGTCTCGATCACGGCCTCGTCCTCGCCGTCGTCGCGCGACAGGAACGACCACCCGATCGCCACGAGACCGCCGGCGAGGAGCAGACCGGCCGCGGCCTTGGCCCACGAGCCTCCCACCGTGCTCCCGGACCGGCGCTGAGCCGGCGGCCGCCCACCCACCCGTGTGCCGTAGGGAGCGGTGGCGGTGACCGCGCCGCTGTCGGCCCGTCCGGTGATCGAACCGGTGGCGTCACCGGGACCGACGCCGAACAACCGCTCGCGCACCATCCGGCGATCGTTCGCCGAGATCGGCGGGGGCATGGGTCGCAGCGACTCGACTCGGATGAACGAGTCCTTGTCACTCTTGCGGGCCGACGACAACGACGAGCGGACGGCGCCGGTGCCGATGCCCAGTGCCTCGGCGATGGATCCGTTCGACATCGCCTCCCACTGCGAGAGAAGCACCACGTTGCGCTCCTCGCCGGACAGACCGAGGAGCCATTCGGACGCGGCGTCGTCGGCGGCGGGCGGGTTCGCGCCGTCGGCACCGTCGCCGACCAGCGGATCGCCGGCGGCCGTTCCCGCGGTCGGCGGTCGGAGGGCGATGAGGAAGTCGCGTTCGCTCTTCGGGTGTCGGTCGATCGCCCCGCACGCGAGTCCCACCAGGTACAGCCGCTCGGTTCCTCCTGACGACTGGAAGCGGTCCCAACCGAGTGCCGCCTGCTCGAAGACCTCGCCGGCGAGATCGGGAGCGCGGTGCGCGCCGACTCGCCGCGCCAGGAGGGTGTGGACGGCGTCGACGTGATCGTCGAACAGCCGTGCTGCAGCGGTCCCGGTCAGGGGCACGCCAGATTGTGCAACATCGGTCCGCCTCGGTCACGCTTCGACCGCGTCGGGTGGTGCGGACGACGCCGTCGGCGGTCGTCGTTCACCGGTCGAGCAGACCGTATGCGTGGGTCGGCGTCAGCCGGAGCAGCAGTCGACGCTCGTCGATCATCGCCTGGCGGTACTCGTCCCAGTCGGGGTGCTCACCGTTGAGCTCGCGGTAGTACTCGACCAGCGCATTGACCGTCGGGTCGTTCGGCGACGCCGCGGTCGGCAACAACTGCACGTCGCAGTCGAGGACGACGTAGGCCCAGAAGTCGGCACGTGAGATGTGCATCGACACCTGCGGGGTCCGGCGAGCGTTGGCGGTCTTCGAACGCGACTCGGTGACCGACACGTAGATGGTGTCGGTGCCGTCGACCGCGTACACGACGTTCGACGACTGGGGCCGCCCGTTGGCGCGCTGGGTGATCAGCACCGCTTGACGATGGCGGCGGACGAACGGCATCGCATCGAGGAGTTCCACGTTGTCGACCACCCTAGGTGACCTCCACCGTGCATCCGGTCGCGTCACTCCGCTCGGGCGCCCGCCAGGACTCCGGCATGAGCTGTGACGCCACCGTCTCGTACCCTCGCCGGATGGCTCTGCTCGACCTCACGCCCGACGACGTCCTCACCACCACGCGCGCGGTCCGCAAGCGCCTCGACTTCGAACGACCGGTGTCCGACGACGACGTGCGCGACTGTGTGCGAATCGCCATGCAGTCTCCATCGGGCTCCAACGCCCCGACCATGAGCTTCGTCGTGGTCAGAGACGCCGAGAAGCGGGCCGCACTGGGCGAGATCTACCGCCAGTGCTACGAGATCTACCAGGGCATGGACGGCATCTATGCAGGTTCGATCAAGAAAGACGGCGAGGCCGAACAGGCCCAGCAGGATCGGGTCGCGTCGTCGGCCGACTACCTCGGCCAGAACATGGGGAACTCCCCGGTCCTCGTCATCCCGTGCTCACTCGCCGGCCGCATGGACGGCCAGCCGGGCTCGATGTCGGCGATGATGGGCGCGAACATCATGCCGGCGATGTGGAGCTTCATGTTGGCCGCACGCGCTCGCGGGCTCGGCACCGCGTGGACCACCGTGCACCTCATGATGGAGGAACAGGTCGCCGAACTGCTCGGTATTCCGTTCGATCAGGTGCAGCAGATCTGCATGAGCCCGCTCGCGCACACGAAGGGCACCGACTTCAAGCCGGCGATGCGACCGGAGCCCGACACGATCATCCACTGGGACGGATGGTGACGATCGAGGGATCCCGTCGCGAGCTCGCGCTCGCCACCAAGGGGTTCATGCCCGCCGACGAGGGCGATGCGCTGTGGCAGGCCGCGATCGATGCCGCCGAGGCCGTCGCGGATCTGCCGTTCCTCGAGGTCGGGTCCTACTGCGGACGGTCCACGGTGTGGCTGGGCGACGCCGCCGAGCGGTCGGGCCGTGTGCTGTTCGCCCTCGATCATCACCGAGGCTCGGAGGAGAACCAGGCCGGCTGGGAACACCACGACACCGAGGTGGTCGACCCGGCGGTCGGGAAGATGGACACGCTGCCGTTCTTCCGCCGCACCGTGCACGACGCCGATCTCGAGTCGACCGTGGTGGCCGTGGTCGGTTCGTCGTGGAACGTCGCCCCCGTCTGGATCACGCCGTTCTCGTTCGTTTTCATCGACGGAGGGCACGGCGAGGAGCCCGCTCGCCGCGACTACCTGGGCTGGGCGCCGCTCGTCGCCCCGGGCGGACTGCTCGCGATCCACGACGTGTTTCCCGACCCGGCCGACGGAGGCCGACCGCCGTACGAACAGATCTACCTGCCGGCGCTCGACTCGGGTGCGTTCACCGAGGTGTCGGCGAGCGGGTCGCTTCGCGTCCTTCGTCGCGACCCCGCGTGAACATCTGGCGGTGAGGGCGCGAACATGGCGCCGAGATGATCCCACCCGAGAAATTCGCGAATCGCGCTCAAGTCGGCCGCTGCGCAGCCGATGAACCTCGTACGGGACGCGAATTGCGGTTCGCGTCCCGGCCACTCGACGGTGGGCCTTCGCGCGGCCTCTCCACCGACGCGTCCGGGAGGACTCTCCGATGAAGCGCTCCGCCCCCCTCGCTGCGGCCGGGGTCGCTGCGGCGATCGTCGCAGGGTCCGCCTGCGGCGGTGACGACGTCGGCGAGTCGGTGCTCGAGGAGATCATCGAGAGCGAGAGCGACGGTGAGATCGACGTCGACCTCGACGGCCTGTTCGACGAGGACGGCGACTTCTCGATCGACGTCGACGTCGACGGGGACGGCGAACCCGACTCGATCGAGTTCGACATCGACGAGGACGGCGACTTCACGATCGACGGTGACTTCGACGGGGACGGAGAAACCGACACCGTCGAGTTCGACTCCGATGGCGACGGGGGCGGCACGATGACGTTCGACGACATCGACGGCGAGTCCGGCTCGGTCGAGATCGACGTCGACGACGACGGTGACGGCAACTCCTCGATGACCGTCGAGACCGAGGACGGGGAGTCCGGCACGTTCGAGGTCGAGACCGACGACGACGGCAACGAGACCGTCACGATCGACACGGGCGACGGTGAGGAGTCGATCGAGATCAACAGCACCGACGAACTGCCCGACGACTGGCCGTCGAACGTCCCCGCACCCGACGGGATCGAGATCGACAGCGTCATCGACTTCGGGAGCGGTGCCGAGTCGGAGATCTTCGTCTCGGGGACGGTCGCCGACGGTTTCGCATGGTTCGACGACTACGTCGCACAGCTGCAAGGCGCCGGATTCGAGGAGCAGTTCGCCGGACGCACCGACGATGGTGCGTCGGGCGCGTACGGCGACGGATCGATCGGCCAACCGACCATCAGCGTCACGGTGACCACCGACGCCGCTCCGGGCTCGAACGGATTCTTCGTGTCGGTCGGTCTGCTCAGCGGCTGATCGCGTCGGGTCCGCTCACGGCGGTCGTTCGTCGCTCGACCACGAGCAACAGCAGCGCCGCCGAGAACATCGTCCCGCTCGCCACCGCGCCGTGAGCGATGGGCTGACCGGCTGCGAGCAACGCGCCCCCGACCGCCGGGCCGAACACGCGGCCGAGCGCCATGACCGCCTGAGCGTCGCCGGCCCGCTCTTCGGGGAACACCGAGCGGGACGCGAGCAGTGAGAACGCCGCCGGCGTCGCCATGAAGAACACGAAGCCCCAGGCCACGAGTGTGAACGCGAAGACGACCTCGACGTGCACGGCGGCCAGCAGGAACGCCAGCACCGAGGTCGCGGCGAACCACACACCCGCCGGACCGTGGGATCGCGTCCACTTGGCGGCGGGGATCGACACGAGGGCGTTGGCACTGAAGAGGAGCGAGATGACGCCGGGCGAGAGACCGACCTCGTCCTCGCCGATCGCCGCGCCGTAGACGAAGACCGCCGATCCGCCCATCGTGACCATCGTCAACGCGAGGAGGATCCAGCGGGCTGCTGGTGTGGCGGCGTGCCGTGTCGTGTGCGGCCGGAGCCGGTCGGCTCGAGGGATGCGACCGAGGAGGAGCAGTGGCGACCCGGCGACCACGGCGAGCACGAGGAACACGAGGTCGGCGTCGCCGAGCGAGACGAGTGTGGCGATCGCCGGCGGAGTCACGATCCCGACGAGGGGACCGACGACCGCGGTGTCGCCGGTGCGGCGGGCGTTGCCGAACGCCGCCTGCCACGCGAACCACGCTGCGAGGCCGAGCGACAGGCCGCTGACCAGTCGCCAGGCCGCCAGGATCGTCAGGCTCGGCGCGACGGCCGACCCCAGGTTGGCGATGATCCCGAGCACGCCGATCGCGGCGAAGTTCCGCCGGACGGGGCGGAGGAACCGACCTGCCGCCCACGACGCGATGACGAATCCGGTCAGCTGCGCGGTCGAGATGAGCCCGGCGGCACCGGCCGAGACGTCGAACTGCTCGGCGATCGGGACGATGAGGAACGGCGTCGCGATGAAGACGATCGTGCTCGACGCCAGGGCGATCAGGACCGGGGGATCGACACGGAGACGCGCCGCGTCGAGGACGCGAACCGGAACCTGCATGAGCGGTCAGCTGGCGAGCGGCGCGTCGTCGCTCTCTCCGTCGATGCCCTCGGCGGCGAACGGTGGTCCGTCGTGCTCGATGCGCAGCTGCTCGCGGGCCTCGATGATCATGTCGCGCACCTGGTCGCGCAGCGCCGGGAGGTCCTCCTCGGTGAGGCCGGTGGTCGGGACCGGTTCGAGCACTCGCACCTCGGCGTGGGCCTTGTGCTGACGCCAGTCGTCGGGCTGGAGGCAGTCGCGCGTTCCGTAGATGGCGAGCGGGAGGATCGGGTGCTGGCCGGCGATCGCGACCTTGAACGCGCCGGCGCGGAACTTGCGCAACTCACCGGTTCGCGATCGGCTCCCTTCCGGGAAGATCATCACCGAGGTCGTGCGGCCCAGACGTTCGTGGCACAGCTCGAGTGCCTTCGCTCCCGACGCCGAGTCGCCTCGTTCCAGGGGGATGTCGCGGGCCAGGCGCATCATCCAGCCGAGGAACGGGATCTTGATGATCTCGGTCTTCGACATCCACTTCATCTCGGTCGGCAGGTGCGAGAGCAGCAGCATGTCGACGAAGCTCTCGTGGTTGGCGACCACGACGTACGGCTTCCGCATGTCGTCGGGCAGGTCGCCGGACGTGGTGAAGGTCCACAGCGGGTTGAGGTAGCTGTTGGGCATGACGACCTTGCGGAACACGTAGCCCGCCGCGTACGCCCCCCGGTCGAAGGGAAGCGTCACGACGCGCACGATCGCGACGATCGGCAGGAAGATCACGCAGGAGATCCCGAGCAGGAACCAACTCCACGCCGACAGAACCGCCTGAGTGAGCTTCTTCACCCGGGCGAGTGTACGGATCGCCACTCCGGTGCTCGAATGGCGGACGCGTTCAGCGGACTGCCGCGAGATGCGAGATGCGGTCGAACGCCTCGTCGATGAGCTGTGCCAGGGGGCGGGCCGCCGACTCGGCCTGCCAGCGGTCGAAGGCCCAGTACGACGCCAGGAGGGCTGCGCCTGCGAGGAGCCGGGCCGTGTCGAGGTCGTGGTCGCCGAGGTGTGGCGCGATGAGGTGGGCGAGTTGCTCCTGGGTCTCGGCGTCGTCGCTGGCCGATGCGGCGTAGATCGACGGAACGTCCGACATCAGCTGCGCGCGAAGGAGTTGGAACTCGGTGTCGGTGTCGTACCGCTCGGCCAGCACCGTGACGAACGCACACCGGAGCGCCTCGAACGGCGAACGGTCCTGGAGCGCCCGCGCGATGGCGGGGCCGTACTCGTCGTCGTGCTCGTCCCAGACCACGATCGACTCCTTGGTCGGGAAGTGGCGGTAGAGCGTCGACGGCGCGATGTCGACCTCGGCGGCGATGTCGGTCACCTTCACCTCGTCGAAGCCGTGCTCGACGAACATCTCGATCGCAGTCCGCTGGGTGACCACGAGGGTGTTGTGTCGATTCCGCTCTCGGAGGCCCATCCACCGAAGATCGTACCGACATCATCCTCGGGACGGATGCCGGAAGTGAAAGTAACTCCTATCTTTGGAGCCATGCTCGACAACCTCTCCGCCGTCACCGGCCTGCTCGACACCCTCTTCATCCCCATCCTGCTGGTCGAGATCTTCGTTCTCCGCCGCGCCCGCGAGCTCGGGTGGGCTCGCGTCAAGGAGATGCTCGCGAACGGAGTCACGGGCCTGGTGCTCATCCCGGCGGCGATCGTCGGGGCCGTCTTCTGGATCTGGGTGTTCGACGGCGTCGGTTCGATCGTGCCCTGGTCGATCCCCACCACCTGGTGGTCGATCGTGCTCGCGGTCGTCATCTCCGACTTCATCTACTACTGGGAGCACCGGTGGTCGCACGAGGTCCGGGTGCTCTGGGACTCGTTCCACTCGGTCCACCACAGCTCGCCGAAGTTCGACCAGACGACCGGTCTGCGGATCGGTGTCGTCGACGGGCTCGCGACCACCGGCTTCCACCTGCCGATGATCGTGATGGGCTTCTCGACGACCCTGACGCTCGCCAGCATCGCCGTCGTGTTGGCCTACCAGACCTGGATTCACACCGAGGTCGTCCGGAAGATGCCGCGCTGGTTCGAGGCGATCTTCAACACGGCATCGCATCACCGGGTCCACCACGGTGCCGACGACCTGTACCTCGACACGAACTACGGCGGGATCCTGATCGTGTGGGACCGGATGTTCGGCACCTTCCAGGCGGAGGAGTTCCGCCCCACGTACGGGCTCACCACCCAGATCGAGTCGTCGAACCCGATCGACATCCAGCTCTCCCAGCTGCGGCTGCTGTGGCGTGACCTGCGGAGCGACACGTCGTGGCGGACCCGCTGGGCGCGGTTGTGGAACCGCCCCGGCTGGAACCCGGTGGACCCGGCGCCGGTCGCGCCGGTGACGGAGGGCGTCGGACGATGAGCGACACGGCGACAGCGCCGACCGCGGCGGTCACGTTGGGCGGACTCTTCCGCCGGTTCCGCGGCCGGATCCTCATCACCTTCGCCCTCGTGTTGCTCGAGGCCGCGGCGCTCCTGCTGTTCCCGCTGTTCATCGGCAACGCGATCAATGGTCTGCTCCGCGACGACCTCAGCGGAGTCGTCGCCCTCGGGGGTCTCGGTGTCGCCGCCCTCGCGGTCGGCGCAACGCGGCGACTGATCGACACCCGTACCTACGCCCGGGTGTACGAGACCACGGCCACCGATCACGTCGCTCGCGAACACGGCCGCGGGACCGAGGTGTCCACCATCTCGGCCCGCACGACGTTGCTGAACGAGTTCGTCGAATTCCTCGAGAACTCGATGCCCGAGATCGTCAACAGCGCGATCGGCATCGTCGGCACGCTGGTCATCCTCGCCAGCATCGACGGGAGCGTCGCGCTCGCTGCGCTCGGCCTCACGTTGCTCGTCGCCGTCGTCTACACCGCCACGGGCCGATGGAACGTGTCGTTGACCGCCGGGTACAACGACGAACTCGAACAGCAGGTCAACGCCATCCAGACCCGACAGATCGGCGAGGCCCGGGGCCATTTCTCCCGCCTGATGGTGTGGAACAAGAAGCTGTCCGATCTCGAGACGCTCAACTTCTCGCTCATCTACATCGGCGTCATCGCGCTGCTCGTGTACAGCCCGATCGCACTCGTCGACGCCGCCGACGCCGAGTACGGCTCCGTCTTCGCCGCACTGATGTACGTGTTGCAGTACGTCGAGGCGGTCCTTGCGCTTCCGCTGTTCGTGCAGCAGTTGATCCGCCTGAAGGAGATCTCCCGTCGGCTGTCCGCGCCGGCGGCTGACGGTGTCGGCCGAGCCGAATGACCTGAACGGTCTCATCGAGAGCGGGAACCTTCGACATCTCGTCGGCGTCCAACCAGGATGGATCAGATGCGTCGCCTCGCGTGCTTCGGTGTTCTCGCTTCATTGGGAGTGGCCGCTGCGTGCGGCGGCACGTCGTCGGACGCCGACGAATCGAGCGGTACCTCCCCCGAGGAGGAGAACACCGGCCCCGCTCCGGACACCGCCGACACCGTGCCGGAGGCCGGTTCGGGCATGACCGAGGTTCCCGTTGCGGTCCGAGCCGCTCCGACGGAGGCACCTGAGATCGCTGGGCAGGCGATCAGCGAGTTCGGGTTCGACCTCTTCGAGCAGATCCGATCCGACGACGACGGATCGAACGTCATCGTCTCGCCGGCGAGTGTGTCGATCGCCCTCGCGATGGTCGAGCCCGGCACGAACGATCTCGCCCAGGAGCAGATGCGCACGCTGCTCGGGATCGACGATCCCGAGACGTTCCACGCGTCGATGAACGCGCTGGAGGTCGATCTCGAGAGCCGGACACCGGCTGGCTTTGGCGGCGAAGGCGATCCCGGTGAGATCACGATCGACATCGCGAACGCTGCGTTCCTGCAGATGGGATACCCGTTCGAGGATGACTACCTCGACACGATCGGGACCAACTATGGGCCGGTCTTGCGCGAGGTCGACTTCGAGCCCGACCCCGACGCGGTCGGTCGGCAGATCAACGACTTCGTCGCCGACGCGACCAACGATCAGATCACCGACCTCATCGCCGACGGCACCATCGAGCCCGAGACGGTGTTGGCGCTCGTGAACGCGCTGTACCTCAACGCATCGTGGCTCCAGACGTTCGACCAGGACGCCACGACCGACGCACCGTTCACGCTGCTCGACGGCAGCCGCGTCGACGTCCCGCTGATGAACGGAACGGGCACGTCGTCCGCCGCCGGCGACGGGTGGGTCGGCGCGACGAAGGCCTACGTTGGGGGCCTCAGCGCCCAGTTCATCCTCCCCGACGAGGGTCGGTTCGACGAGATCGCATCGGACCTCGGGAGCGTCGTGGCGGAGTACGACGCCAACCGCACCGATGGCGCCGAGTTCTCGATGCCGCGGTTCGAGACCCGCACCAGCGCCCCGCTCGGCCCGGCACTCCAGTCGTTGGGGCTCACGGCACCGTTCCAGCCGGGTGGTCTGCTCGGGATCGCCGGTGATCCGCTGCTCCTCATCGACCAGGTCGTCCACGAGGCGTTCGTCGCCATCGACGAGGACGGCACCGAGGCGGCCGCAGCGACCGTCGTGCTGATGCTTCCGGCCAGCGGACCCGTGTCGCCGCCGGTCCCGGTCGTGCTCGATCGGCCGTTCCTCTTCCGCATCGTCGACGACACGACCGGAGCCACCCTGTTCATCGGACAGATCACCGATCCGAGCGGCTCGGCCTGACGTCGCGGCGCCGGCCTCGGCCGGCCGGGAATCAGGTCGTCCCCGCGTCCGTCGACCGGATGATCGCCAGCAGGGCGGCGACCAGCTTCTCGTAGGCGCTGTCCGACAGATGCACCCCGTCGTCGGCGAGGTCCGAGGGATCGATGACCGACGGCAGAGGGAGGAAGATCGCCCCCGTGGCGGTCGCCGCTCGCTCGAGAGCCGCGGCGTACCGCAGCGTCGCCGCGTCCGTCCGCTCGCCGTCGACGCCCTGCTCGACGATCGGTCCGGGTCCCAGCACGACCCGATTCACTGCGCCGACGTCGCGGAGGAACCGACCGCAGTTCGACTCGAACTCGTCCAATGGCACCTGTTTCCAGGGGGCGGCGTCGTTGGTGCCCACGCTGACGACGATCCAGTCGGCGGTGCCCGGAACTCGCTGATCGAGGAGATCGCGGCTGGTCGAGCCACCGACCGCCACGGTGACCACGTCGAACCCGATCGCCCGCAGCCGCGGTGGCAGCTTGGTGACGACGAACCGGCTCGACGTCTCCGTCAACTGGCTGTCGCCGGCGAGTGCGATCGTCGGGAGATCCATCCGACGATTCAAGTCGGCGGCAGCAGCTCGGCCTCGCCGGCCGCGGACTCTCTTCTACGCTCGCCGACATGTACGACCCCGTGAAGGACGGCGTCGCCAAGTCGGTCGAGTCGGTGGTCTACGTCGAGGTTCCGCCACCAGCAGAACTCGCTGAACTCGTCCACTGCTTCTGGGAGCTGCGCACCGAGACGGAGCTGTCCGAGGACTTCACGCTGCACGCGATGCCCGATGCGTGCGTCAACCTGCTGTTCGATCAGCTCGACACGCGGATCGCCGGAGTGACGCTGCTCCACACCGAACACACGACGCTGCCGCTCGGACGAACGTTCCACTACGCCGGGATCCAGCTATTCCCGGGGGTCTGGCGAGGCGATCCGGACGTCACGGTCGATCACTACGTGGGTCAGCCCTACGCGGGTGATCTCCCACTCGTCGAAGTGGGCCGAGCGGCCGCCGCAGGCGACATCGACGACAAGGTGGCGGTGTTCTCCGACTTCGTCGACACGCTGCTCGCCGAAGGTCTCGTCGCCCCCAACCCGGTCACGGCCGCGATCCTCCGTCGCGTCGACGACATCCACAGCGTCACCGACATGGCCGAGATCGCCGCGCTGTCGCCGCGCCAGCTCCAACGGACCCTGAAGGCGACGACCGGTTTCGCTCCGCACGACCTGTTGAAGGTGTTGCGGGTCCAGCAGTCGTTCCGACGCGACTACCTGTGGTCGTTCGCCGACCAGTCGCACTACACGCACTCGTTCAAGAAGGTGACCGGCCACACCCCCGGTCGATTCCGCACGACCATCGATGTCTGAAATCTCCAATCCCGTCGACGCCCTGTCGTCTTGAGTGGTCGAGGCGAGGCACACGGCCTCCGCCCTCGGAACGAGGTCACCGAAAGGACAGACGGACACATGCGGAAGATCGGTTGGTTCGACATCTACGTCGACGACATGGAGCGGGCTCAGCGCTTCTACGAGACGGTCCTCGACACCACGCTGGAGCCGATGGACGACCCGAACGATCCGACCGCGCAGATGCGGGCGTTCGGCGACGACTTCTCGTCGCACGGCGCGGGCGGTGCGCTGGTCAAGCTCGCGCACGCCCAACCGGGGCCCGGTTGATCGATGGTCTACTTCTCGTGCGACGACTGTGCGGTGGAGGAGAGTCGGGTCGAGGCGGCCGGCGGAACGGTCGTGCGTCCGAGATTCCCGATCGGTGATCACGGCGTCGTCTCGATCGTCAGCGACACCGAGGGAAACATGATCGGCCTGCACTCGGTGGTGGTTTCGTAGGATCGCCACATGAGCAGTGCTGCGGATCTGATCGATCGGTACTACGAGCGGCTCTCGGCCGGTGACGTCGACGCAGTCGTGGCGATGTACGCCGACGACGCCGAGATCGTGCGGTCCGGGGGGATCTCCCAGACTCGGGACGACATCCGGGGGTACCACGAGTCGCAGCTTCGCCGTCATCCGGAGATGAAGCTCCGCGCGATCGTCGACGTCATCGCATCGGACGACGTCCTCGTGGCCGATGCGCTCGTCGACACCGACCACGGCGTGGCGCAGTTCCGTGACGTGATCGTGTTCAACGACGACGGACTCTTCCGGGTCCACGTCCCGGGCCTGCGCGGCTACTGGGGCGGCTGACTCCCACTCAAGCGACGTCCGATTCGACCCGATCGGGGAGAGTGGACGTCTCATCGACACCCTCTTCCAGGTCGCCGGTACCGAACGCGAGCCGGATCGACGTCGTCGTCACCACCGAGCCGATCGCAGGGCGGGCGCGATGGGCGCGGGTCGCAATCTCCGCCCAGCTCGTGGCGACCGTCGTGTCGCTCGGAGCGGTGTGGACCGACCGCTCGGCTCTGATCGATCTTCGAGACGGATTCACGCTGTCGCAGGACCGCATCGATTCGATCGATCGACTCGCGGTCGTCTCGTGGATCGCTTCGCTTCTGACGCTGATCGTCGCGGCGGTGTTCTTCCTGCGTTGGTTCTCACGGGCGTACCGGAACGTCGCGCAGTGGACGGGTACCCGTCACGGCGTCGGCTGGGCGGTCGGGTCGTGGTTCGTGCCTTTCCTCAATCTGTGGCGTCCGTTCAAGATCGCGGAGGAGATCGCAGACGGCAGCTCCCACCGAGACGACGCGAGGACGCGGCGGATGGTGCGTGTGTGGTGGGCCCTCCTGATCTCCAGTTCCCTCATCGACCGCGTGATCCTCAGCCGAGACCCTCGGTCGATCGACGCCCTCGTCATGAGTGCGAACCTCGAGTTGCTCAGCTCGGGCCTCTGGATCCTCGCCGGCGTGGCCGCCACCGTGATCATTCGCGACGTCACGGCGGACCAGGAGGTTCGTCGGCGGGGAGCCGGTCAGCCCGTCGCCTGACCGCACGCGGCGTCGGGCCTCGTTGGTCGCGTCACGATCCCGATCCTCAAGTCAGCTGTTCGGCGACCGACAACTGGGTCGTGACGCCGCTCGTGTGGTGGTTCGTGCTGTTCGGAGTCGCTGGTTTCGCGTTCGGCCGGACGTGGCGACGGCTCTTCCGCAAGCGCCGCATCGGCCTCGGACGCGTGCTGCTCGGTCGAATCGTGCTGGTGTCGTGCGCGGTTGTCGTCGCGGTTGTCTAAGGAGGCGTTCTCGCCGACGGCGAGTCGCAGCTCACGTCCGGTGGCGACGTTCGGCCTTCCCGCGCTGTTCATCGTCGCTGCAGCCGTCGCGTATCGACGAGGGACACGGACGCGGGTCGTCTCACAGAGGTCGGGTCCACCGCTCGTCGTTTCGAACGCCGGGCCGGCACCGCTGCCGCTGAACGATGAGGCCCAGCACGATCAAAC